>SZPD01000024.1 GCA_030263515.1 Anaerolineae bacterium CFX9
CACCTGAAGATGGAGCGGCGCAGACGGCAGCCACTCATCTCCGCGAATCACCAGGTTGACGTGCATCAGGGTGTCGTCCACCACCACCGCAAAGTGATATGTTGGCAGCCCGTCAGACTTGAGCAGCACGCTGTCGAGATCGTTGGCTGGCAGCTCCAGCTCGCCTTTCACCACATCGTTCAGCCGGATGCGTGCCTCCGTCGGGTAGGGCGCGCGGATGCGGATGACGGGGCGTTTGCCCGCTTCAAGCTCGGCACGCACCGCATCGACACCTGCATCCCGCCAGAGCGCGTAGGGCCCGTAATAGCCGGGGCGAACCTTCTCGGCATCCTGCTGCTTTCGCAGGTTGTCCAGCTCGGTTTCGCTGGCAAAACAGGGATAGGCGTGCCCGGCGGCGATCAGATGTTTGGCAAACGCGGCATACAGCGCCATGCGCTCGCTTTGTATGTAGGGCCCGTAATTCCCCGCTGTGCGCAGCGGATCAATATCGATCAGCCCTTCATCCGGGCGCAGATCAAAGTTGATCAGGCTGCGGATGATCTGCTCGATGCTGCCATCCTGCTCACGTTTTTTGTCCGTGTCTTCAATGCGCAGGATGAAAACGCCGCCGCTCTGGCGCGCCAGTGTGCGCGAGACCATGGCCGTCATGATGCTGCCGATGTGGACGAATCCCGTCGGGCTGGGCGCAAAGCGCGTGACCAGGGCTTCCGGTGGCAGAGCGCGCTGTGGATACTGCTGCTGCAGCTCGGCGACAGAGACTGTCACATCCGGGAAGACCAGCTCAGCGAGTTGTTTGGCGACAGCAGGGTCGAACATGTCAGCGATGCCTTTGCTTGAAATCAGAATGAGTGTGCGCCGCCCCGCTCAGGGGATGGCGCGCCGGCGCACGATCACGCTTTCCGCCAGCCCGATGCCCGCCAGCGTCGATAACAGGGATGTTCCGCCAGAACTGATAAAGGGCAGGGTTAGCCCTGTCACCGGCATGAGACTCAGGTTCATGCCGATTGATACGAAGGTCTGGAAAAAGATAAACGACGCCACCCCATAGCAGATCAGGCTGCCGAGCGGGTCAGACGCCATGCGCGCGCCGCGCATAATGCGCACCAGCACGATGGCGATCAGCCCCATAACCGTCACACCGCCCACGAATCCGAATTCCTCGGCAATCACGCTGAAGATAAAGTCAGTGTGGCGCACGCGCAGAAAACGACCGGTATTCTGCGGTCCCTGCGCGTAGCCCTTGCCGAACAGCCCGCCCGTGCCGATGCTGATGCGCGCCTGAAGGATGTTGTAGTAGGCGTCCGGGTCGCTTTCCGGGCTGATGAACGAGGTGATCCGCTGCCGTTGGTAGGGCTGCATGTTCGACCATACAATCGGGACAGTGATCGGAACGCTGATCATAAAGATCAGCAGGGCGATCCCGATATGGCGGAGCTTCAACCCCGCAGCCCAGACCAGCGTAAGCCACATCACCACAAAAACGATTGTCATGCCGAGATCGGGCTGTACGAAGATCAGCAGGGTAGGGATGCCGACATGGATCAGCGACTTGAGCAGCGTCCACACGCTGCCGATGCTGTGATAGTTGGTGGCAAAGAAAACGCTCAGCGTGATGATGATCAGCACTTTGGCAATTTCAGATGGCTGAATACGGATGCCGATATTCAGCCAGCTCTGCGCGCCGCCGTCCCCTTCAACACCGAAGAACTGCACCAGCACCAGCAGGATGATCATCACTGCATACAGCCAGCGATGCAGACCGCCCAGCAGGCGGTAATCGAACGCTGCGATGCCGATCAGCATGACAATGCCGAGCAGCGCAAAGCGAATCTGGTCTGGAACGCGGTTGATCAGGTCTGGGTCAATGGCGTCGAGTGTGGCGCTGCGGATCATCAGGATGCCGAACAGCGTCAGGATGATGGATGCGCCCAGCAGAACGAAGTCGAAGCGCTTCCAGATCGAGCCAGAAGTAATCATAAGCGGGGGAATACCAGGGAAACTTTAATTCACCGATGCCGGGATTATAGTCAATCGCGGTCTGGAATTGAAGACGGCATTCGCTCAGGTATGATTCTGTTCATTTTTTTCGGCTGGGTTTCTGTGGAGCGGCCGGCTCATCCACTGCCGCTTCTTCTTCTTCGCGCTCAATTTCGCTCTCAATCGGCGTTTCCCCGCTGGTCTCACTGTCGAGACCTTCTGCCGTTTTGGTGAATGGAATTTCGGCAACCAGCAGGCTTTCACGCTCGCGTTTTTGCAGCGCAATATCGACGTTGTTGCTGTCCACAGAGACATACTTCGAGATCACGGCGAGGATTTCCTGCTTCATCGCTTCCAGCTTTTCAGGTGGAAGGTTGATCCGGTCGTGTACCAGGATGAATTGCAGTCGTTCCTTCGCTTTCGAACCGCTGCCCCGGCTGGCTGAGCGTCCGAGAACGCGGTCAAAGAATGATGCCATGATACACCCCCCGGCTAGCTGTTTTGTCCGCCTGCGAACAGGCGGGCGAGGCGTTTGAGAAAGCCGCTGCTGTCATCCAGTTGCATGAACGGAACATTTTCCCCCATCAGGCGGCGCGCAATGTTGCGGAATGCCGTGCCTGCGCGTGATGTTTCGAGCGTTGCCAGCGGAACCCCGCTGTTTGACGACTGAACGACGCCTTCGTCTTCTGGAACGATGCCGATCAGCTTGATCGCCAGGATATCGGTCACATCCTCTGCGGAGAGCATCTCGCCTTTCTTGACCTGTTCCGCCTTGACGCGGTTCAGGATGAGCTGCGCGGGACCTTTGCCTTCCGCTTCCAGCAGACCGATGATGCGGTCGGCATCGCGCACGGCGCTGACCTCCGGGTTGGTGACGATCAGCACTTCATCTGCCGGGGCAACGGCGTTGCGGAAGCCGCGCTCAATCCCCGCTGGCGAGTCGATCACGATGAAGTCAAAATCCGGACGGAGCTGATCGCAGATCTGCACCATGTCTGCCGGGCTGACGGCAGTTTTGTCGCGCGTTTGCGCTGCCGGGATCAGGTACAGCTCTGCATACTGCTTGTGCTTGATCATCGCCTGGCGCAGCTTGCAGCGCCCCTCGACCACATCCACAAGGTCATAGACGATGCGATTTTCGAGACCCATCACGATATCCAGGTTGCGCAGGCCGATATCCGCGTCGATCAGCACCACACGCTGATTCAGCCGGGCAAGCGCCACACCGATATTTGCCGTGGTTGTGGTCTTGCCCACACCGCCTTTACCGGACGTGACCGTGACGACCTTCGCCCGGTTCGTTGTTTTCTTCTCTGCCGGCTTGGCCGGCTTGGGCGCTGGCGTAGATTGTGTCACGTTCCCCTCACATTCCCCTTACAGACTTCCCGCACATGCCTCTGCTTAACGCGGTTCGCTCCACGGCTCGACGACGATCTGCCCGCCGCGGATGAGTGCGATTTCAGGCTTTGGCCGGTGTCGCTTGTCTGGCGGCGACACGCTGATATAGCTGGCGATGCGAAGCTGCGTCGGGATCATGTCCAGCGCGCAGACCACGGCGGATTCATCGCCGTTTGCCCCCGCATGAACATTCCCCCTCAGCCGTCCCCACACAATCACATCGCCTGCCGCAATGATCTCTGCTCCCGGATTGACATCGCCGTAGACCACGACATGCCCCATGCTGCGTACTGTTCGCCCGGATCGCAGCGTGCGGCGGATCATGATGCCGGTAGTGCCTTCTTCCTCAGAGGCGAAGGCTGCGCCGTCGTCAGCGCGCGTGTTCTTCGCCGTCTGTGACGAAGGGGACAGGTTGGCGCGCAGATCGAGCGCAGCCGCGGCATCGATCGTGGTCTCGCTCTCGCTCACGACTGCATAGAGCGTCAAACCGCGCCGATCCAGCAGCGCCTTGATCGATCCCAGCTCATCCTTGCGCACAGGTCGTGCGCCCACGTCCAGCGTGATGCGCGCCCCCGCGAAAAACGCGCTCTGACCATCGATTCGTGCTGCCAGATCGCTGAGGAGCGCTCCCCATTCTTCGGTTTCATCGAGCGCGATGACCAGCCCCTCTTTGACACCCTTGATTGCTACGCTAGTGTCCCGCATGACGTGGATGTTTTTCACTCAGAAGTTAGCAGGATGATAGATCATCATAACTATACCGCTTTTTAGCTTTCGCGCTAGACAACACCGATGATGCGCAAAAACATAAACAGCGGCAGCGCCGTGAACGCCGCTGGGGCCAGCCAGCGCGCTACGCCGCCTTCCGAGCGCATACTCTTCTGCATCCACTGGCTGAAGGTATACACTGCATATGTCATCCATATGATCTGGATCATCAGCAGTGGAAGCAATAGTACGCTGCTATCACCGCCGAAATACACCAGCCCGAAGATGCCGAACGCGCCATAGGCGATCATCGTTACGACGCCGATCGGCGGATACCAGCGTGAAAGCCGCGCCAGCCCGATCACACCCAGCGCCAGCCCGGCTATGCTGAACTGTCGCACGACGAGATCGATCAGCTTGATCCAGCGTGAAGGTTCTCGCCAGGCTTCTGCGATGATGAACGGCACGCGGACGCCGAGCGCCTCCGCCTGCGCCGCCGGGAAACTCCACCATGTCGAACGGAAGTAAAGCTCGATCATGCCCCGCGCGCCGAAGACAACCAGCGCCAGCAGGATGACCCAGTACCAGACGGGC
This sequence comes from Anaerolineae bacterium CFX9, assembly GCA_030263515.1. Taxonomy (GTDB): domain Bacteria; phylum Chloroflexota; class Anaerolineae; order Aggregatilineales; family Phototrophicaceae; genus Flexifilum. Next base: position 4,678 of record SZPD01000024.1, read on the forward strand.
ATCTGCTTGTGCGAGAGGAACAGCGCCAGCACGATGGCAGGAGCCAGCAGCACAAACAGCGGATCATTGAACACGCCGATCGCCAGCAGGATCAGCAGTCCGTAGGTATGCTGAACGCCCAGTTCGCCAGTCGGCGGCGACTCCGGCCTCGGATTGCTCAAAAGCAGCCCATCGATCAGCAGATAGAGCGTCCACGCAGTCATCAGCGTGGTCAGCCGAAGGCTGCGCGGCTGCCCCACGATCAGCAGGAACACCGCCGCAAACAGCAGTAAACCGAGCGCGCCGCTGATGAATGTCTGCCGGCTGATGGCGCGCACCCCGATCGAGACCCCGGCAGCGCCGGCGAGCGTCAGCAGGATGGCGAGTGGATTCAGGCTTTCCGCGCCACCCGTCTGGATCCAGAAGGACGGGCTGAAGGCGAACGCCATCGCGCCGATCACAGTCAGCACCGAACCCATCGGGCGCAGCGTGAGCGCCATGCCGATCACCACCAGCGCCAGCCCCGACGCACGGACGATCGGCGTTTGCCCGATCAGCAGGAAGGCGATCCATGCCAGCCCACCAGCGACAGCCGCGGGCAGCCAGTACCGCGTGTGCTGGTAAAGGGTGTTGGGATTCATCCCGATGGTTCCCATACGAATCGCCTCTGCCGATTATCGGCGGGTTGCGCAGGATATCAGGGTGATGATGCGCTCGGATTGGATTGCAGCTCAGGCGCATCCACCGGCGGAACATTCTGCGGCACGGAAGTCGCAGGGACGCTCACCGGTTGGGTCGGCAGGCTGATCGGCTGCTGAATGATCCCCTGCTGCCGTCGCTCATTTTGCAGGCGCAGATAGGCTTCCAGCGTCTCGACGGCGATAGGCAGCGCAACCGCCGATCCTTCGCCGCCGTTGTAGACGAACGCGATGATCAGAATTTCCGGATTTTCGTATGGCGCGTATGCCGTAAACCAGGCATGGGCAGGCCAGTTTCCCGGTCGGCACAGACCGAGCGGCCGGGCGATCTCGTCGCAGTACTCTGCTGTGCCCGTCTTGCCTGCCACCTGCACGTAGGACAGGTTAGCCCCTTGCGCCGTCCCGATGGTGACGGTGGCGCGCATGCCTTCCTGCGCGATCCGGATGTTCTCACTGCTCACAAACGGCGGGCGGTAGTCGCTGTTGAAGCGCAGCGGAGAGCAGAAATTCTGGTTGAACGTGTAGCCCTCCGGAACCCAGACCGTGTACTCGCGCCATTCCTCTACAAACGGATCCTGGCTGACATCGACCATGCCGCGATAGGTATCCGGGTTGCAGCGCAGTGGGTTGTAAGTGGCGCTTTGCGGCTCACAGGTACATGCCAGGCTGTTCGGCCCGCGCATGATCATATCTTCAAGATAGAGCAGGTGGATCGGCTCGCCTTCAGGCACGAGTTCGAGGTTGAGATTGCGGATCGGCTGCGGCTCGAAGGGGCGAACGATGTTGCCTTCCACATCATACTGTTCGAGGACGACGCGCGGCTGGTACAGCGTTCCGCCGTTGGCGATCGCCGCAATCGCGTTGATGAGCTGAAGCGGGGTGACATTGATATAACCCTGACCGAACGCTGCGTTATACGTGTCACCGGTTGACCAGTTCTCGCCGGCCTGCCGCCGCTTCCAGTCCGGTTCGGGCATGCGGCTGGCGTTCTCAAACGGCAGCTCGATGCCAAGCTGGGATCCGATGCCCATCGCCGTCGCATAGCGGAACAGATCATTGATGCCAAGCCCGCCATCGCGCAGCACAGCGGTCGAAACTTCCGGGTTGCCGCCGCCCACCTGATAGAAGTACACGTCACAGCTCTGCGCGATCGCGCCGATCATGTTCAGGTTGCCGTGTCCTGAATCCAGCCAGCATACGAAGCGCTGTGCCGCCGCCGTATCGTTCGGGGCATAGCGATTGGGCAGCAGCAGATCGCCGCCGTCAAACAGCAGGCTGTTCGGGCTGATGACGTTTTCCTGCAGGACGCCGAGCGCCGTGATCATCTTCCATACCGAGCCAGGCGGATACACCGACTGCGTGACATGGTTGACCAGCGGCGTCAGCGGGTCTGAGGCGACATCAAGATAGTAGGGAACATCGATATTGCGCGCAAAACGCGAGTTGTCGTAGCTCGGATAGCTCACCAGCGCCAGGATTTCGCCCGTCATCGGGTTCATGGCGACGACCGAGCCGGTTTCGCTGACGATGCGCCCGGCTGTCGCGTTCAGCAGCGAGATGCGGTTGCGCAGCGCTTCCTCAGCCGCTTCCTGAAGCTCGGTATCGATCGTCAGGCGCAGGCTCAGACCCGCAACCGGGTCAACGCGCTCGATCTCGCGCAGCGGACGCCCAGCGACATCGACCTCAGTCACCACACGTCCACGCCGCCCGGAAAGCTCGGTTTCCATGGCGTATTCCAGCCCGGCATAGCCGATCCGGTCGTAAGCCGGGTTATAGCCGAGCGCCAGCAGTCTCAGCTCTTCTTCGGCAGGGACACGTCCCATATAGCCGACGATCTGCGACGTGAGCGCGCCTGTCGGATACGAGCGCACCGACGCCACCTCAATATTGACGCCGGGAAGGGAATACTGCTCCTCAAGGATCTGCATGGCGGCGCTGAGCGAGATGTCCTGCGCGATCGTCACCGGACGATAGGGCGCGATACCTTCGCCGATATCGACCTGTTCTTCGATACTGCGCACGTTCAGCCCGGAAGCGATCGCGATAGCGCGCGTCGGCGGAACCTGCGTCAGCGCTGACAGGCGGTTGTAGATGCGCAGCACCTCATCCTGATTGTTGGGCAGCGACGCCGGAATGACCGTGACGTTGTAGGCGGGCACGTTGATCGCCAGCGAGACGTTGTAACGATCACGCATGGTTCCGCGCGCGGATGCCAGCGGCAGTTCCTGAAGCCGATTTTCTGCGGCGGCGATCTCAAAGTTGGTGCTGTCCACGAGTTGAAACTGGTACATCCGCACGGTGAACAGCACGAACACCGCCATCATGATTGCCTGAAAGAAGGTCAGTCGCCAGCCCTGAAAAGGCAGTAAACGTCCCATTCGTGTTCCTCAAAACCTGTTTGACACTAGGCGTACTGTTCGCCCAGCCGACGCTGGATACGCCTGACGATCCAGTAGATCGGGATCATCAGAATCAGATTATACGCCATCGAGGGAAGGGTGATGTTCGTCAGCGTGCTCAGAGGGCGAATGCTGAAGCCGGAGATGAGCATCACACCCTGAAATACCAGATGCTGCCACAGCGTGCCCGCCAGCACAAAGCCGATCAGCGTCAGCAATCCGACGCCCACCAACTGCTCTCTCACACGATCCAGTACATAGATCAGGATGATCATTCCCAGTGCGGATGCCCCAGTCGGCACGGCGGACATCAGATCCTGCATGATGCCCCCGACCATTGCCCACGCGATGCTCTCTCTGAAAGGCGCGTGCATCGCCCAGGCGATCACCAGCAGAAAAGTGAGATCGGGCTGCCCGCCCAGGATGCGCGCCTGCGGAACAAACGTGGACTGTAAGACCACCGCCACGAACAGGATCGGCAGGCTGAGATAGGCTCCCATAGCGGATCAGCGGCTCGTGGTTGTGAACGACAGGACATCCACCGGTTGGAAGCTGGTCACGACCAGCACAAATTCGAGTGTGCTGAAATCGATCAGGCTGCGCACCTGCGCTTCCTGAAACAGGTCTGCCGTCCGGCTGATGCTCGTCACCTGGCCGATGGTAATATCGGGCGGGAAGTTGCCGCCCAGACCAGAGGTGTTGACCAGATCGCCCACCTGAATCGGCTGATCCAGCGGGATGAAGGTCATCAGCAGGTTGCCGCTTTCCTGCCCGCGCACCGTGCCTTCTGCGCGCGTGGTCAGCAGGCGGGCACTCACGCTGCTGGAGATGTCGTTGATGAGCAGCACCTGCGCTGCGTTCGCCTGCACCTGGATGACACGCCCGACCAGTCCCTGACGGGTCACCACGGGCTGCCCAACGGCGACACCGTCGCGCGTGCCGCGGTTGATGATGATCGTGCGGAGGATGCTGTTCTGATCCACGCCGATCACGTCTGCGGTCAGCGTTTCCTGATTGCTGAACGTCAGCCGGTAATCAAGCAGGTCAGCCAGCCGACGATAATCATTCTGGATTTCTCGCAGCTCAACGAGTTCTGCCTGGAAGCGAGCCAGCGCTTCTTCGAGCTCGGCGTTGCGACGCTGCAAGGACTGGATCTGCGCCAGATCGCCGACACCGCCGCTGAGACTGAGCGCAGCACGATTCAGAATGCCTGCGACGGCGTTGAGCGGCGCGGATGCGATGCCTTCCAGCGGCGCGATCAGACCCGTCAGGCTGGCGAAGATCAGGATCGTGCATGATACCAGCACAATGACGAAAAACAGCACGCGGTTGGCTCTCAGCCCGCGGCGAAATCCCGTGCCACCATTCATTGCAGTCCATCACCTCCAGCCGGCATTATAGCAGAGGCTGCCGGGACGGTGTAGACGGTATCGGAGGTGGGGAAATCAGCCGTGGCGGGTGCTCCCGCGCTCCAGACCGACCAGCAGGCGGCGCAGATTGTTGTAGTCTTCAAGCACTCGTCCCGCGCCGCGCGCAACGCATGTCATGGCGTCATCAGCGACGTAGGTGCGGATGTTGACTTCCTCTGTCAGCCGCTCCGCCAGCCCGCGTAGTTGACCGCCGCCGCCGCACAAACAAATGCCGCTTTCCATCAGGTCAGCGACAAGTTCAGGCGGGGTCGCGTCGAGCGCATCCTTGACGGTATCGATGATGATCGAAACCGAGCCGGCAACTGCCTCGCGAATCTCGATCGAGCTAACCTCGATCGATGTCGGCAGCCCGGTGACCAGGTTGCGTCCCTTGACACTCATGATGCGTTCCTGGGGCAGGGGATAGGCAGAGCCGATATCCAGTTTGATGCGCTCGGCAGTCGGCTCCCCGATCAGCAGGTTGTGCTTGGTGCGCATGTACTGAACGATGTCCTCGTCCATCTCGTCGCCTGCGACGCGGATCGAACGACTGATCACGATGCCGCCGAGCGAGAAGATCGCTACCTCGGTCGTGCCGCCGCCGATGTCGATCACCATGCTGCCGCGCGTTTCCTGCACCGGCAGCCCTGCGCCGATGGCCGCTGCGACGGGTTCTTCGATCAGATAAACCTCACGGGCGCCAGCGCTGACCGCCGCATCATACACCGCGCGCTTCTCGACCTCGTTCACGCCGCTGGGGATACCCACCACGACGCGCGGACGGGGAATCGGGACCCAGCTCTGTTCGTGCGCCTTGCGGATCAGGTAATTGAGCATCGCTTCGGTGACTTCGAACTCGCTGATCACACCGTCACGCACCGGGCGGACGATGAGGATATCCTTTGGATTCTTGCTCCACATTTCCTTGGCGCGGGAACCGACCTCAATCGGCCTGCGCGTCTTGCGTTCCAGAGCCACGAATGAGGGTTCGTTGATGACGATGCCCTTGCCGCGTACTGCGACAAGCGTATTGGCTGTCCCCAGATCGATACCGATATCGAGGGAAAATAAGCCAAAAAAGTAATCGAGAGGGCTTAGCACCTACTGCTCCTGTGTGGCGTCAAACGGCGGCATTATACACCATGCGCGGTATCCTAGACAAAAGCGGTGGACACCCGCTGACTTGTGCCAGATGACCGAGGCAGGCTTATGACACTGACGGACGCGCTCAGAACCACCCTGCGAGAACAGGCGCTTTTTGACGCTGGCGAAACGCTGATCGTCGCGGTCAGCGGCGGCGCGGACTCGCTGGCGCTGCTGCACGCCCTGAACTATCTGCGGCGCACATTCGGATATGTCCTGCATGCCGCAACACTCGATCATGGCATTCGCGGCACGGCTGGGGCGGCGGATGCCGATCATGTCGTCATGCTCGCCGCTGCCTGGGGCATTCCAGTCACGCGCGGCGCAGCCGATGTGCCCGAACTGTCGCGGCAGTGGCAGGTGGGCATTGAAACGGCTGCCCGCCGCGCGCGTTACACCTTCCTTGCCGAGACTGCCCGTGCCGCCGGCGCAAAAACGGTCGTCACCGCTCACCATGCCGGCGATCAGGCGGAAACTGTCCTGATGCGCCTGATGCGCGGCTCCGGGCTGCCTGGTCTGGCTGGCATGGCATACGACTCGCCGCTGCCGGGCGCGCCTGATCTGCGCCTGGTTCGTCCCATGCTGGCGCTGCCGCGCGCTGTTATCGAGGCATACTGCCGCGCACACAGCATCGAGTTTCGCCAGGATGAGACCAATGCCGACCGGTCGTATATCCGCAACCGGGTGCGCCATGATCTGCTGCCTCTGCTGCGCACGTTCAATCCGCAGATCGATTCCGCTCTGACGACGCTGGCAGACAATGTGCGCCTTGATAACGCCTTTCTCACTGCCCTGGCCGAGGTCTCGCTCGAACAGATCATCATCCAGCGTTCTGCCGATCGCATTCGCCTGTCTGCGGAAGGTTTTCGCACGCTTGATCCGTCTCTCCAGCGGCGCGTGCTGATCGCGGCCGCGCGCGCACTCGGCGTCGAGAACATCCGGCAGCATCATATCCGGCATGTTCAGGCGGTCACAATACACGCGAAACAGGGCGCAGCCGCAGACTTCTCAGACAACGTTCATCTGCGCGTGGAATATGGCGCGCTGATCATCGAGCGGAAGTCTGCGCCGGATGATGTGCCTGAACGTCTCCTGCTGCTGCCGGAAAGGATGGCTGTGCCTGAAGAACTGCCGCAGGAAGGGCGGGTTCGCCTTGAAGGGGGGCAGCTTGTCCTCAGCCGAAGCGACCCGCTGGATGCCGCCGGGGTGCGCGCGCGCCTGCTCGTCTCGCCCGCCGCGCGCCTGATACTGCGCGGCCGCCAGCCAGGGGATCGTCTCAGGCTGGCAGGGTCGGGCGGGCATTCGCAGAAGCTCTCGGACTGGATGATCAACCGCCGGATTCCCAAGCGGCTGCGTGATCGGATTCCGCTGCTGCTGATCGACGGAATCATTGCGGCGGTCCTGTGGGGCGATCCGTGGCAAATTAATCCTGAATTTATGATTCAACAAGACTCGCAGGATTTTTTACGCTTGTGGCTGGAGGAGCATAAAGAATAAGGCTGAGGGTTTGGATATCTTGCGGATTCATCTTCATTCGCGTATTATTCGACTGAAAACAATTCTTATATTATTCTGCTTTTGGAGCTTCCCTTAGTTGGTGGCTGCCGCGGCATTCATGTGGAGTCTGCGATGGATGAATTAACGGGAACGGCACACATTCTCGTCGTCGATGACGAGTGGGCGATCCGTTATTCGGTGAGCAAAACCCTGCAGAAGGCGGGCTATCAGGTCAAGGAAGCAGAAAGCGGCGAGAAGGCGCTGGAAACCCTCCAGGGGCAGTCGTTCGACGTGGTCTTAACGGATGTGCGCATGCCCCCCGGAATTGACGGCGTTGAACTGGTGCGCCGCATCAAGGAAGAAGACCCCGATACCGTTGTGATCCTGATGACGGCGTATCCCAGCCTGGCAACGGCGGTGGAGGCGCTCCGTCTCGGCGCGCATGACTATCTCATCAAGCCAAGCTCCAGCCAGGATATTCGTATGAGCGTTGCGCGCGGCATCGAGCGTGCGCGCGGGCTGAAGCGCCGCCGCGCCCTGCTGGACGCCATTCGCAGCAATGTGCAGGAACTCAGCCGCAGCAGCGATGATGCGCATCGTTTTGAAGGACTGGATCTGGAACGCGAGCAGCTTGGGCGGGCCGCGGAGTCCAACGGCGACTCCGTCGGTGGAAATGTGATGACACTCGGCCCTCTGACTATCTATCCGGGACGGTATCAGATTTCTGTGGATGATCGCCCCATTGACCTGACACCGACCGAATTCGATCTGCTGCTCTATCTTGCGGCCCACCGGGGGCGTGTTGTAAGCTGCCATGAACTCGTCCGCGAAGTCCGCGGCTACACTGTCGAAGAGTCAGAAGCGCGTGAAGTCATCCGTCCGCACGTCAGCAATCTGCGTCGCAAGCTCAAAAATGCGGGAGACGACGCCGATCTGATCGTCAATGTGCGCGGGATCGGCTATCGACTGAGTGAACAGCCTGAGTAACCGAAAGTCACTATGCTGAAAATACGACTGCTGTTGTTTGCGGCGGCGCTGCTGCTGCTTTCGCCTGCCTTGTCGCTGCGCGCCCAGGACTCGGATGCCGCGCGCGTCGAGGCGCTGCTTGAGTCGATGTCCACCGAGCAGCGTGTCGGCCAGTTGTTCATGGTCACGCTGCATGGTTCGGTGATGACCCAGGTCGGCGCAGACTTTCTGCGCACGTTTCAGCCGGGCGGCATCAGCCTGTTCGGAGCCAATATCACGTCCCCCGCCGCAGTGACCGAGCTGACCAATAACTTTCAGCGCACCATCACCGGCGCAGGGAGTGTGCCGCTGCTGATCGCCATCGATCAGGAAGGCGGGCTGGTGGCGCGGCTGTCTGAACAGGCGGGTTTCACCGTCTTTCCTGCGCCGATGGTGATCGCCGCCGCTGGAGCAGATATGGCAGCGCGCATCGGCGACGCGGTTGCCGAGGAACTCAGCGCCGTCGGCATCAATATGAATCTCGCGCCGGTCGCTGATCTGGAGACCAACCGCGATAACCCGATCATCTTCCGGCGTTCGTTTGGCAATGATCCGGTGGTCGCGGGCGAAGCGCTCGCCGGGTTCATCCGTGGAACGCAGGCGCGCGGCGTCGTCGCAACAGCCAAGCACTTTCCGGGACATGGGGAAACGCGCGAAGACTCGCATGCCGTGCTTCAGCCGCTAAACCTGTCGCTGGAGCGGCTGAACAGCGTCGAACTGCCGCCGTTCGCCAGCGCCATTGAGGCCGGTGTCGGCGCGATCATGGTGGCGCATATCTGGTATCCGGCGCTCGATAGTGAGCGCCTGCCTGCGTCGCTGTCCTACAACGTGGTCACCGGCTTGCTCCGCCAGCAGCTTGGCTATGACGGCATGGTGATGACCGATGCGCTCGATATGAACGCGGTTGATCTGAATTTCCCGTTTGCGCAGGCAGCAGTCATGGCAGTGCAGGCGGGTGTTGATATGCTGGCGCTGGGTCCCAGTTCCGGACTGGAAGCCGCCGCAAACGCCTATAACGCTGTGCTTGATGCGGTGCGCAGCGGCGCGATCACCCAGCAGCGGCTGGACGAAGCAGTCCGCCGCATCCTGATGACCAAGGCGCGCTTCGGACTGCTGGACTGGCAGCCGCTGGATCCGGCTGGCGCGGTGGCGCGCGTGAACGCGGCGGCGCATCAGGCGCTGATCGCCGAGCTGTTCGAACACGGGGTCACAGTCGCCTACGATCGCAACGATCTCGTGCCTGTGCCTGCCGATCGCAGTGTCGCCGTAATCTTTTTGGCGACGCGCTATCAGATACAGGCGGAGTGCGGGCAGTATCGCCCTGATATTCGCTGGGTGGGGATCAGCGATGAGCCGTCCCAGGAGGAGATCGGCTGGGCGCGCGCGGCCGCCGATGCCAGCGATATCGCTGTCGTCTGGACGCAGGATGCCGTCCGAACGCGCGCGCAGGCAGATCTGGTCAATGCGCTGCCGCAGGAAAAGACCGTCGCCGTGGCGCTGTTTTCGCCGTTCGACTGGGAGCTGTATCCGGGCGTGGCAGCCTATGTGGCTACGTACAGCCCTGCGCGCCCGGCAGTGCCCGCGGCCTGCGCCATCCTCTTTGGCGCGCTGCCGGGGCTTGGGCGGCTGTCGGTCAACCTTCAGCCCGGCCTGCGGGCGGGCAGCCGCGATCTCACGCCGCTGGCAGTCCGTTCGCCGAATGTCATCGGCACGGGCAGCCTGCTCGGAGGCAACTGATGGCCGCGCCCTGCCTGCTGCTGACCGGCGTTCCCGGTGTCGGCAAATCAACCCTGATCCAGAAGCTGCTGCCGCTTCTGCCTGATGCCTGTGGGTTCTATACACGTGAGGTGCGCGAGGGGAATGCGCGCATCGGCTTTGATATGATCCCGCTGCCAGAGGGCGAGCCGGTTCGGCTGGCGACTCTCTCGCGTCATCCGCTTTACCCCCGTGAGGCGCGCGTCGGCGGTTACCGGGTCGATGTGCAGTCCCTTGAGGAGCGCATCGTGCCGCGCCTGGAGGCGGGCATCCGGGATGGAAAGCCGCTGGTGATCGATGAAATTGGTCCTATGGAGATTTTTTCGGCAGCATTCTGCGATGTTGTTATCACCGCGCTGGATAGTGACCTGCCTGTGCTGGGCACAATCGTCCGGCGACCCTATCGCTTTGCCGATGAAGTCAAGCTTCATCCGAGGGTGGAACTGATCACGGTGACACGCGCCAACCGTGATCAGCTTGCCGAAGTGCTGGAGAAACGCCTGTGACCGACCCGGAGCTGGAAGCCAAACGTCAGAAAGCCCGGCGCTATGCCACACAACCGGAACGTTTTGCGCTGGAGCATGTCACCCTGCGCATGCGCTCGGAACATGGTGAGCGCCGGATCAGCTACGCAGACGGACGCTGGACATGCACCTGTCCGTTCTATCACGAACGGGGAATATGCAGCCATATCATGGCAGCGCAGACGATGTTCAGCGCTTTGCTGAAGTCCGGTTCTGATGCGGATAACGCGCAGGAAACCCCCGAATAATCGGGCGCTGCCGGGTTTGATTCACGCTTGTTATCCACATCGTTTCACGCTACCTTTAAACCCATCTACGCAGGCGACAGGACTCGATTGTTATGGGTACGCTTAACCCGGATCTGATCTCGAAGGACCTCGATGCGGTCCTGAATGATGCGGTGGCGCTCAAAGACCAGTATCGCAAGCCCTCGATCATTCCGGAGCTGGTACTGCTGGCGCTGCTGCGGCGCAAGGAAACCGCGGCCGCGCGCATCCTCGATTATTTTCGCGTCAACCGCGGCGCGGATCTCGACAAGCTCGATCGGCAGGTGGGGCTGGCAGTCGAAAGCCGCCGCGATCAGGATGGCAATCTCGATTTTGCCGCGCTCAACAACCGGCTCGTGCCGCTGTCCCGCCAGACGATCATCCTGATCGATGACGCGCTCAGCCTGGCGAACTCGAATGATGAAGTGCGCGCCGATACCGATCACGCGCTGCGTATCATGGCGGAAAGCTCGGTCAGCACCAGCGGCTTGCTGCGCCAGCACGGGATCACCCCCAAAGCCATCACCGATATTCTGATGGAAAGCTCTGCGATCATCCGCAAGGAAGCGACCACTCAGGATTACGTGGCTGGGGCGCGCAGTGGCAATCTGCGCGCGGTCTATTTCCGCGACAATCTGCTGCGCGAGATGACCAACATTCTCTCTCAGCTTGTCAATCGCCACCTGATCCTTGTCGGCCCTGATGGCGTCGGCAAGCGCACCCTGGCATACAGCCTGGCGCTGCTGATTTCCGAGGGAAAAGGCCCCAAGGGGCTGAACAGCCTGGTGCAGGTAGACGAATCGGCGCTGCTGGACAGCGATCAGAAAGCCGTCCGCGCCGGGTTGAATCAGGCGCGCGGGGGCATTTTCTTCATTCCGCACATCCATCGCTTTTTCGGCGGACCTGTGCGCGCGGAATTCTCCAAAGCCACGCCGATGATCCAGAAGGCGTTTCTCGGCGATGACCCGGTCATCATCGGCACGACGACCGATCAGGAATGGCAGACGCGCCTGGCGACGGTGAGCGCGATCGCCGAGAATTCGATGATCCTGCGCGTGCCGGAGCCGACGCTCGAAGAAGCCATCGAGATGATCAATGTCCAGCGACCGCATCTCGAAAACGACTACGAACTCAAAATCGGCGATGAGGCGATCGCGCTCTCGGTACGCCTCGCCAAGCGCTACATGGCGGCGACTCCGCTGCCGCGCAGTGCCGAACTGCTGCTGCATCGTACCGCGGCGATGGTCAATATGAGCCGGACTGCGCCGCTTGCGGATGGCGCGGCGCAGACGAATGATCCCAATACTGTGGATGGTGAGGATGTCACGCTGGCCGCCAGCCAGATGACGGGCGTTCCCGTCAACAAACTGGGCGAGGACGAACGCCTGCGCTATGCCAGCATGGTCGAACATCTGAAGGAACGCCTGATCGGGCAGGATCAGGCGGTGCTGATGGTCAGCCGCGCCATCAAGACGGCGCGCGTTGGCTTTAAGGATGCCCGCCGACCGATCGGCGCGTTCCTGTTTCTGGGACCGACCGGCGTCGGCAAGACCGAGCTGTCGAAGGCTCTCGCTGCTTTCATGTTCGGCAGCGAGGATGCCATGCTTCCCCTGGACATGAGCGAATTCAAGGACGAGAGCAGTCTCAACCGCCTGATCGGATCGCCCAGCGGTTATGTGGACAGCGAGGCGGGCGGCCAGCTTACCGAGCGCGTCAAACAGCAGCCCTACATCATTGTGCTGTTTGACGAGGTGGAGAAGGCGCATCCGCGGATCATGGATATTCTGCTTCAGGTGATCGAGGAAGGCCGCCTGACTGACGGGCGCGGAAACACCGTCAGCTTTAGCGAAACCGTCATCATCCTGACGAGCAATCTCGGTTCCGAGCATCTGGCAGTGCCGGTGATCGATGACGAGGTGCGCGAGGCGGCGATGGAGGAAGTGCGGACGTGGTTCCGCCCCGAATTCCTCAACCGCCTGGACGAGATCATCATGTTCAACGCCCTGTCCAGCGAAGACCTGGCGCAGATCATGCGCCTGATGCTCAAGGGCGAGATCAAACTTGGGGCCGAGCGTGGGCTGAAACTCGAATTTACTGATCCCGCCATCGAGTGGATGCTGGCGCAGAACGACGAGCCGCAGTACGGCGCGCGCCCCCTGCGCCGTATCATCCGCCGCTTCGTGCGCGAACCGCTGGCGGACTTTCTGCTCAAATCCAATCCGCCAGCCGGGACGAGCATCCGCGTGGAAGCTGCGCCAGACGGTTCCGGGCTGAAATTTGCCGCGCTGGTGGATGGGCGGGAAATCACGGTGGGGGCGAACTGAGATGACCGGTCAGGACACGATCATCTCGCGTCCGCTGCCCAGGCGTCCTGAAACCGGTCTGCTGGCCTGGCTGGCGACGATCGGCTATATCAGCGCAGAGTACAGCCCCGATGCCACGCTCATGCTGCGCGTTACGCCGGGCAGCGCAGCGGATGCGCTTGTCTGGAACGCTTCGGCATCATGGGCGCAGGTCAGTGAGCAGGTCAGCGATCTGCCATCGCTCAGCCGGGCGCTGAGCGACCTCTGGAAGGCTGTTGAAGCGAAGCACCGTATCTTTAAGACGCTGGAAGCCGCTGCCCGAAAACCGGCGCTGTATGCCGAGTCCGAGTGGGTGGATCGCGAAACGGATGATACCCTTCGCTGGCTGTGCGATCTAGCAGGGGCTGCGTTTGGCACAGAGTGGGCGCTGATTCTTATCTATCGTCCGGTCGAAACGCAGGACCTCCGGGCGCAGGCGCGGCTGGTCGCCAGGAAAAATGCCGTGCAGATCGGCGGCAGCGGCGCGTCGCTCCGTGATGCCTGTATTGCCCTCTACCGCCACGCCGCGCCCAACTACTTCAGTTCCTGATCCCTCACTGCCGGCATTTTTATTCAATCGCAGCGTCCCGCGCTGGTTCTGCTGGCAGGATCATGCCTGTAAGCGGTAGACTATGATGCACCGCGTGCTTCAGGTACGTGAGAAATGAACGGGTTGACAACGCTTTTGACGAGGATCTGCTTCTGGAGGCTGACATGGCGGAGATCATTACCACCGTCTTTCGAAAATATGATATTCGCGGGACTGTGACGGGGGATAACCCGCAAATTACGCCGGCGCTGGCTCGCCTGGTGGGGCGGGCGCTGGGGACGTATATGCCGAAAACCTTTGGCACAGAGCGCGTCTTCGTCGGCCGCGATAACCGCCTGTCATCGGAAGGCATTCAGAAAGCGCTGATCGAGGGGCTTCTTTCCACCGGCATGAACGTCACCGATATCGGTCTGGTGCTGACTCCTACCACCTATTATGCGTCCGCCAGCTATGGGGAAAAGGGCGGCGGTGTGATGATCACCGGCAGCCATCTTTCCACCGATTTCAACGGTATCAAAATGGCGTATGGCTCGCTGGCGATGGCAGATCAGCAGATTCAGGATCTGCTCCGGATCATCCAGACGGACGCTTTTGCTAAGGGGCAGGGGCAGCTCTCAACTGATTACGACATGATCAACAAGCACATGGCGACGATCAAGTCGAAGGTCACCATTCACAAGCCGCTCAAGGTGGTGATGGATGCAGGCAATGGCTTCAGCGGCTCGGTCGTCCCGCAGGTGCTGGCAGATCTGGGCATCGAGGTGGACTGTCTGTACTGTGAGAGCGACGGCACGTATCCGAATCATCTGCCCAATCCCGAAGACCCGGATATGACTGTGGATCTGGAAAAGCGCGTCGTCGAACTTGGGGCCGATCTGGGGCTGGCTTTCGACGGCGACTCCGATCGTTGCGGGTTCATCGACAATCACGGGCATCATATCGCCGCCGACCGGCTGCTGGCGCTGCTGGCGCGGGATCTGCTTCAGCGGATGCCGGGCGCTAAAATCGTCTTCGATGTCAAGGCATCACAGGCGCTGCCGGATGAGATCCGCAAGTATGGCGGTGTGCCGGTCATGTGGAAGACCGGGCACAGCCTGATGAAGCTCAAGATGCACGAGATCGGGTCGCCGCTTGGAGGCGAGGTCAGCGGCCATCTTTTCACGGGTGAGGACTACTACGGCTTTGATGATGCCCCGCTGATCGCGCTGCGCACGCTGGAGATCATCTCGAAATCGGACAAGACAGTTTCGGAATTGTTCGACGAGATGCCCAAACTGGTCGCCACGCCGGAGATCATCCTGAGCGCGCCGGACGCCGTCAAATTCCAGATCATCGACGAGATCACCCAGGCGCTTCAGGCGCAGTATGAAGTGACGACGCTCGATGGCGCACGCGCGCAGTTTGAGCACGGGTGGGGCCTGATTCGCGCCAGCAACACACAGCCCGCTGTCACCCTGCGTTTTGAAGCCTACAGCGCGCCGCAGCTCGTCGAATATATGAATAAGTTCAAGGCACTGCTCGATCAGCATCCGGAAGTCGATCAGTCCCGTCTGATCGAGCAGATCAACCGCTTCTCCAATCGATAGGTCAGAGCAGCCGATGCCCACGTTTGAGGAAATCTACTCCAGCGAGGCGTATGCAGCCGACTATGACGCGCTGGTGAGTGCGGAGGATTATCAGGGTAACCTGCTCGCCACACTGCGCCAGATCACCCCGCTGGCGGGAAATGTCGTGGTGGAGTTTGGCGCAGGTACGGGACGCCTGACGCGCCTGCTGGCTCCCCACGTGCGCGAAATCCACGCCTTCGATCGCTCGCCGCAGATGCTGGCGATCGCGCGGCGCAGGCTGGAGTCGCTGCCTGAGATGAACTGGACGCTGGATGTTGCCGATAATTCATCGCTGCCCGTGGGGGATCAGAGCGCGGATATTGCCATTGAGGGCTGGAGCTTTGGACATCTCACCGAGTTTGAGGCGGAACGCTGGAAGGACGCCATCGCCGCGGTGATGGACGAAATGCGGCGCGTCACCCGTCCGGATGGCGCGATGGTGCTGTTCGAGACGATGGGCACGGGTGCTGACAGCCCTGCGCCACCCAACGACAGCCTGGCCGAGCTGTATCGGATGTGGGAAGAAGACCTGAAGTTCAGCCA
>SZPD01000025.1 GCA_030263515.1 Anaerolineae bacterium CFX9
CGTCATGCAGCGCGGCAATCCTTGAAGGCAGCATCCGCGCCAGCGCCGTCAGTTCGGGTTTCGGAGGTTCAGGGATGCCCGTCAGCCGAAAGAGCGCCCGCGTTGTGCGGAACATCCCTTCCCAGAGGTCGTCAATGCCATCATCGCCGCCCAGGTCGAGATCGGCGTAGTAGCTGTCCCAGTCAGCGGTAACGGTGTCATGCGCGCGCAGCCATGCATCCGGCTCGCCGCCATAGCGCGCCGCCATGAATGCGCCGAGATGTGCGCGATAGCCGGAACGCACACGTTCACGGTCGATCAGAATATCGAACAGTTCGAGGAAGATCGCCTGCACGCGCCGCTCAGGGAATGCCCTGCACGCTGACGATGTAATTGACCGGTTCGCCGCCGATCTCAGGCAGCGTGATGCTGAACGTGCCGGTTTCGCCCGCTTGCAGCGCGCCCGGCGTCACCTCAGCAAACGCCGCGCCGATCACATTCTGCGCCGGGTCGAAGACCGTGGCAATAGCGCGCAGATCGCGGGCTGGCGCGCCGCCGGTATGGGTCACTTCTCCGCTGATCACCAGCCGCCCATTGCTGTCGTAGGCAAAGGAGTCCGTCCATGAGAGCACATCACTGCCGACGATGCTGACGGGCTGCGCCTGCCAGTCCTTGCCCAGCGTCAGCACATAGCTGGCCGTATTGCCCGGCTGACCACCGCCAAAACGCAGGCTGAAAGGCGCAAAGCCCCCCGGCGGAATGCCCGCGCCCATCACCGTATCGACCGCGCCGATCAGCGTTCGTCCGCCCGCATCGAGCAGCGCCGCTTCAATGGGCAGATCAGCGACGGTTTCCAGCCCATAGTTGGCGACCTCGCCCGTGATGAAAAACACGCCGTCCGCCGCCGTCCACGCGGCGACATGCAGGATGCCGAGGCTGCTGTTCTTGAGAAATGTCAGCGTGGTCAGTTCGGCGGGTTCAAGCGATTCGACCTCGGTAAAGCTGACGCTGTTAACGATCCGCTGGTAGCGCTCGCGTTCAAGCGGGGTGGAGGGGACTTCGATTTCGATCACCCCAAGCAGCGTGCCAGTGTGGTAAAGGAAGGTATTGAGGGGCTGAGTGGCTCCGCCTGCCAGTGTGCGGATCCCCGCCAGCCGCCAACTGCCATCGCCCATCGCCTGACGGCTCTGCTCGGTATAGCTGCCCAGATCGCCGCGTATCTGAGTCTGGTAGCGGTTGATCGCATCGCCAAACGCCTGCGAATCGAGCGGTTCGCCCAGGTTGATCACGCCGATCGTCAGGACAGGCTCGTGTGCGCCAGCAGGGGAAAATGACGCGCTGGCGAGCGTCGTCGTGTGCTGTTCGTAGACCGACCAGGTATAGGGCAGGCGGGCGCTGAACGCACCGCTGGGATGAACGTAGGTGACGGGCGTATCTTCCGGCGCAACCGGCGTCGGCGCAAAGACGACCGCCCCGCCGCCGCTGCACGCGCTCAGGGTGATGAGGATGACAAGAAAAATCAGCACACGCTTCATAAAGGTCAAGTATAGCGTGCCATACGCACAAAAAACACGCGGCGCTGAAGAATGTAAATTCGCTGTAACATTTTGTTTGCTCATCCGTTATTCATACAAAATGGCGTTTTCTCGTTAGTATCATCGGATGGAGACCCTGCAAGAATGCCGTTATCATGCAAGCCCCAACTGACGAAAAAACGCTGATCGCCCGCGCCCAGCGCGGAGACAAAATGGCTATCAGCAGCCTGTACAACACCCATGCACCCGCGATCTACAGGTATGTGCGTTTTCGCGTCGAGACGGATGCCCAGGCTGAGGACGTGACCTCGGAGGTATTCCTGCGCATGGTGCGTGAACTTCCCCGCTACAGAATTACGGGGGCTCCTTTCAGCGCATGGCTGTATCGGATCGCCTATAACTGCCTGATGGATATGTTTCGCTGGCAGCGTCACGAAACGCCGGAAGAGCTTCCGGAGGACCTGCCCGGCGAGTCCAGCGATCCGCTCGATGTCCTGGCGACGGCACAGGATCATGAGCAGCTTCGGCGCGCGCTTCAATCCCTGTCGCAGGATTATCAGAATGTGCTCGTGCTGCGCTTCGTCAGCGATGTGCCGCACAACGAAGTTGCCGCCATCATGGGCAAGAGCGAAGCCGCCGCCCGCGTGCTCCAGCACCGTGCGCTCAAGGCGCTGGGCAGCGCGCTGCACGCCATCCGGCAGGGAGGCATGCGATGAACGACTCGCAGTTCTCTCCTCAGGAACAGCGGCTGATCGACCAGCTCCGCAGCAGCCCGACGCCGCCGATGCGCCCGGAAGCCTTCGAGCGGCTGCGCCAGCAGATCTTCGAGGAAGCCGACCGCATCTGGACGCCGCAGCCCGTGGCAGAGTTCCCGAAGCCGTCCGGACGCCGCGCTGTGCGCCTGCTCGGACTGGCGGCAGTCCTGGCAGTGCTGATCGCCGGCGCGGCATTCGCCGTTCTGAGCGTGATTCAGGATGATGGGCCGATCAAGGAAGAGATCCTCATTCCGCCGACGGTCACGCCGACCTTCACGGCGACGAATACGCTCACCAGCACGCCGAGCGCGACGCCGACGCAGACATCGTCCGCCACGCCCAGCCTGACGCCGACCGAGACGCTCTCTGCCACGCCCAGCCCGGAGCCGACCCGCACGTTCACGCCGACGACGGCGGCTTCCAGCACGTGGACAGCTTCGCCACCGCCGCCAACGCCGACACCGGCGCTTTCAGCATCCCCCGTGCTGACGACTGCGCCGCTTCCTGTTACACCGGGTGGGGATGACGATGAGGATGACCGCCGAAGCGTGCGCTCCGCGATCGTCGTCGAGGGAACAGTTGCCGCGCTGGGGCAGGATTATCTTGTCATCTTCGATCTGTGGATTGAGACGCAGGACGTTCGGCAGGCAGCAGCGCGGCTCACACTGGGGACGCTGGTGCGTGTCGAAGGCGAGGCGCGCTTTGAAAATGGACGGATCATCGTCCGCGCCGCTTCGCTGACGGTTCTGCCGCCGCCGACGCGCCAGCCGCCGCGCCCACCGCAGCCGGCTCCTCAGCAAACTGCTCAGCAGCAGCAGCCGCCACCGCCGCCTGGCCCTGGTCGTGATTCGGCTGTATCACGCAGTTCGTAGCGAACGGCGTTAACGGGAAACGGCGCGCCTTGCCCGCCAGCGGCGGATCGTGCCAACCACCCCCTGCGGGAAGACCAGCACCACGACGATGAAGATCACGCCGAGGATGAGTTCCCACAGCTCGCTGACGTTGATCGAGCGCCCCGTGATCTGGAGCACCTGATCGCGGAAAAGTGTATGCGGCAGATGCAGCCCGACAGCGCCGATCACCGGGCCGGCAAACGTGCCGATGCCGCCGATGATCGTCATCAGCAGCGGGTTGACGGTGTAGAGCGTCAGGCTGAGGATTTCCGGTCCGACCTTCTTGTTGAGCAGCACCTGGAGCATGCCCGCCGCCGAGGCCAGCATCGCCGAGACGACGATGCTCAGCAGCTTGAAGCGCAGGGTATCGAAACCGATCGCCTGGGCGCGGTCTTCATTTTCCCGTATCGCCTGAAAGACAGCCCCTGTCGGCGAGCTGACCAGCCGCCGGATGAAGATGAACGTGAACACGAACAGCGCCAGCGCGATGTAATAGAAGACGATGCGATTGCGCGTCGGGTCGATCAGTGTTGGCAGTGAGGTGATCGCGAAGCCGGCATCTGCCCGCGTCGGCTGAAAACTGCGGAAGAAGATGAACGCCATCTCGGCAACTGCCAGTGTGAAAATGGCAAAGTACACCCCTTTGAGCCGCAGCGTCGCAATGCCGATGATCAGCCCCAGCAGGGCGCTGACCCCCATCCCCAACAGCATCCCCAGCACCAGCGCAAGCGTGTCGTCCATCGGCGTGAGTTCGAGCATCATGCCGAGGATATAGCCCCCCATGCCAAAGAAAAGCGCATGCCCGAACGAGATGACCCCCGTGAAGCCGAACAGCAGGTTGTAGCTCATCGCCAGCACCGAGATGATGAACATCTCGATCAGCACCGACTGCCAGCGCACCGACTCGCCGCGCATCTGCATGGTGTCGCCGCGCAGCACGCCGAACGGGCTGGAACCGGTCAGCCAGCCGACCAGAAACGGAAACAGCAGCAGGAACGCCAGAAATGCCAGGTGAAATCCATGCGCGCGCAGCACGCCGACGATGCCCCTGGGTGACGATTTGAGTGGAGAAGCCGCCGTCGCCTGCATCAGCGAGACCCTCCCGCGCCGAACAGCCCGCTCGGACGCAGCAGCAGCACCAGCACCAGCAGCAGCATCGGCGTGATGCTCGGCAGCACCGAAAGATCTGTGCCGATCGCTGCTTCCTGCGCCACCGCCACCGCCAGCCCGACGACGATGCTGCCAACCGCCGTGCCTGCGTAACTACCCATGCCGCCCAGCACAACAACCGCCAGCGCCGAGATCAGAAAAGGGCTGGCTCCGCTGGTGGACGCGCCGAGAAAAGGCGCTGCGATCGCGCCGCCGAACGCCGCCACTGCACATCCCAGCGTGAAAACCAGCGTAAAGATGACCCGCACATTGATGCCCAGCGCCTGCACCATCTGGCTGTCTTCAACACCGGCACGAATGATGATGCCGATGCGCGTCCGCTTGAGCAGCAGGGCGATGCTGATCATCAGCAGAAAACCAATGCCGACCACAAACAGCCGGTAGGTGCTGAACATCTGCCCGAACAGGGTGAACGTACTCTCGCGCACGCCAAAGCGATCCGTCCAGCTATACGGCGTCGTCGTCCAGATGAATTCGACGATCTGCGCCAGGATCAGCGCCACGCCGAACGTCAGCACAAGCTGAAAGATCGGGCGCGAGTAGAGCGGCCTCAGCAGTCCCCGCTCCAACACCGCCCCCAGCACCGCCCCGACGATCACCGCCAGCAGCACAGCCACCGGAAAGCGCAGATTCGGGTCTGGAATGACCGTCGTCAGCTCGATGATCCCCCCGGCGTGCTGCGCGTCGTAGGCGATATACGAGCCGATCAGGAAATACGATCCCTGGGCGAAGTTGAGGATGTCCATCAGACCGAAGATGATCGACAAACCAGAGGCAACCAGAAACAGCAGCATCCCCTGAAACAGCCCGGAAAGCACCGTGATGCCAAAGCTGCCGAGATTGCCCGTCCGCAGGAAACTGAACAGCAGCAGCCCGGCGGTGATCACGGTCACAGCGATCAGTGAACTGCGATTCTCGCGCGGGATCATCGTGCCGCGCTCCGCCAGACTGTGTACAGGTGAAAATTCATCACGCCACCCCCAGATACTTTTGAATCGCGGCGTCGTCTCGCAGCAGATCGGGCATACTGCCGCTCAGCACGCTCTGACCATCGTCGATGATGACATAATCGCGCGCCAGCTTGCTGGCAACGCGGAAATTCTGCTCGACCAGCAGCACGGCAAGCTCGGAAGTCAGCCGCGAAATCGCCGCGATCAACTGTTCGATGATGACGGGGGCCAGCCCCTCGCTCGGTTCGTCGATCAGCAGCAGGCGGTTATCAGGGACCAGCGCCCGCGCCACCGCCAGCATCTGCTGCTGCCCGCCGCTCAGGTTGCCGCCGGGCAGGTGGATCAGCCGCTTGAGATCGGGAAAAAGTTCGAAGATGAAATCGGTCTTGCGCGCCAGATCGCCGCGTTTGCGCTCGGCGATCTGAAGGTTCTCGCGCACGGTCAGATCCCGGAAGATCGCGCGGTGCTCTGGCACGAAACCAATGCCAAGCTGCGCGATCGCGTAGGAAGTCATGCCGTTCAGGCGCTTGCCGTCGAAGAAGATATCGCCCTGTGAAGGCGGTGTGATGCCCATGATGCTTTTGAGCGTGGTCGTCTTGCCTGCGCCGTTGCGCCCCAGCAGCACCGTGATGCTGTGATTCGGCACGCTGACACTGACGCCTTCCAGGATGTGGAACTGTCCGATGAAGGTATGGATATTCTCGACCTTCAGGATCGCGTCGCCGGTCATGCTTCGCCTTCCTTCGGCAGGTCGTACAGCTCGCCAAGATAGACATCCTGCACCGTCTTGTCTGCCGCGATCTCCGCCGGGCTGCCCTCCGCCAGCACGCGCCCAAGATGCATCACGGTGATGCGATCCGAGCTGCCCATGACCACGTTCATGTTATGCTCGACCATTACGATCGTCTTGTTCAGATTCTGGCGGATCGTGTCGATGGTGCGCATCAGTTCCGGAACCTGCTCGGAAGCCATGCCCGCCGTCGGCTCATCGAGCAGCAGGAGCCGGGGATCGCCCGCCAGGATGATCGCCAGCTCCAGCTTGCGCTTGCCGCCATGCGGCAGGACAGTTGCAGGGAGATTCGCCGCTTCGCTCAGCCCAACGATTTCGAGCATCTCGTCGGCGCGCTGCCGGTAGTGCGCGAACGTCTCGGCGCGCCGCCAGAAGCGGAAGCTGTCTTTGCCGAGCGCCTGCGACGCCAGCCGCACATTCTCGCGCACGGTCAGGTTGGGAAAGACATTGGTGATCTGGAAGGAACGCCCCATCCCCATCATGGCGCGTTTGTGAACAGGAAGCTGCGTGATATCCTGCCCGTCATAGAGCACCGTGCCGCGGGTTGGTCTGTAACGCCCCGTCAGCAGGTTGAACAGCGTGGTTTTGCCCGCGCCGTTGGGGCCGATGATCGAATGGGTGATGCCGCGCTCGATCTTCAGGCTGACATCATCGACGGCGATCAGCCCGCCAAAGGCTTTTCGTAAATTCTGCGCTTCAAGAATAATGTCCATGTAAGCCTGTTTTATCTAATCTGGAGAGACTCCTCATCTCTGCCTGCTGGCAGGCAGAGATGAGGAATCCGGGACTGTCACGGATGACAGAGTATCCGGCGCTACTCTTCACCCATCGCGGCGATCATGGCGTTGAACTCCTCATCCAGCGCCAGACGGTCAGCCAGAATCGCTTCCGGCAGCAGAACGGGCGGGATGATCTGGTACAGCGGCACTTCTGCCAGCAGCGTATAGAAATTGAAATCCGGGTCATCCAGATTGGCGAGCTGGGCGATGTACATCGGAACCAGCGCCTGATGATCCGACGGGCGGATGGCATAGGTTCCCTTGGGACCCTCGAACACCAGCCCTTCAAGCTGCGGGATCAGGTCAGAAGGCAGGGTCTCTCCGCCGGAAGCCTCCACCGCGGCAACGATCGCCTGGGCAGTGGCAAAGGCGCATTCCGTGAACAGATCGGGCACGTCGTTGAAGATGGCGCGGTGCTTCTCGACCAGCCAGTCATTGATTTCGTTCTGCGGGAACGAATAGTGATAGACGATCCATGAGATGTTGCCGATCGTGCTGGGATCGCTGAAGGCAACGATGTCATTGCTGTTGAACGCCGCCACGACCGCGAGCTGATCCTGCACGCCAAGCTCGGCGATCTGCTGGAAAAGTGTCACAGAGCCATCCCCCGCCCAGATCGGCAGGAAGCCATCCGCGCCGCTGTTGAGCACCTGCTGGAGGTACGGTGTGAAGTCGGTTGTATCCAGCGGGGCGTAGATCGGCTCGCCTGGGAAGCTGATGCCCGCGCTGCCCAGCGTCGCCTGTGCTGCGGCGGCTGAGCCACGCCCGAAGTCATTGTCGATGGCGAGGATGACGAAATTCGTGCCGATCTCCGCCGTCGCATAGGGCGCAAACGCCAGGAAGTCCTGGAACGTGTTGCGGCAGACGCGGAACGTATTGACATTGAAGTTCGCGCCCGTGATCACCGGCGAGGCGGCGGGCGTCGCAAAGACGAGCACATCGGAGTCGAGCGCGACCTGCTGAACGCCGGTCATGACGCCAGAGCTTGGTGCACCGACCAGGATTTCGACGCCTTCCTGCTCGATCAGCTCGCGCGCCTGCGATGAGGCGGTATCGGCATTGCTGGCGTTATCGCGGACGAAAACTTCGACAGGACGACCAGCCACCACCACATCGGCGAGTGCTGCGTCGAGGCTGTCATACTCGGTGGGGTCGATGCCTGCTGCATACAGCAAGCCGAGCTTGAAGCCGTTTTCCAGTTCAACGCCGTAGATCGTCAGTGCGCCGGACAGGTCTGTGAGCAGACCGATGCGCAGCGGCTCTCCTTCCTGAGCGACAGCAGTGCCGGTCAGCACCATCGCCACTACCAGAACTGCCAAAATCAGTTTACGCATGAGTTTCTTCCCTCCAACAGGTCAGTCTATATAGCATTTTCGTTGTTCAGGCGATGTGTTTTTTCATCGCTTTGCAACCACGCAACATGAGATGGACGTGTGCCGGTCCGTCATTCCTCAACCGCCTCGCCCAGCAGAACCCGCTTCAGGATCTTGCCTGCGCCGGAGATCGGCAGCGAGTCGCGAAATTCGATCACTTTTGGAACCTTGTAACCCGCCAGGTAGTGATGCATGTGTGCCAGCAGGGTTTGCTCGGTGGCTTGCGCGCCCGGCTTGAGGACGATGAACGCCTTGCCGATCTCGCCCCATGTCGCATCCGGCACGCCGACGACGGCGCACATCTCAACATCCGGGTGCTTGTAGAGCACCTGCTCGATCTCATTGGGATAGATATTCTCTCCGCCGCTGATGAACATATCCTTCTTGCGATCGACGATGGTGAAATACTGTCCCTCGTCCATCACCGCCAGATCGCCGGTGTGGAACCAGCCCTGCTCATCGACGACCTGCGCACTGGCTTCCGGATCGTTGAAGTAGCCGCTGCACATCGAGGGGCCGCGCAGCACCAGCTCGCCGACGGTTCCCGGCGGGACGGGCTGGTTGTGCTCATCGACGATGCGCGCATCCACGAAGAAATTGGGACGCCCGATGCTGCCTGCCTTGCGGATGGCGTCTTCCGGAGCCAGCGCAAACACGCCGGGGCCGAACTCGGTCATGCCGAAGCCCTGTTTGAACTGAACGCCCTTCTCGACGCGGAATTTTTCAACCAGGCTGACGGGCAGCGGCGCGCCGCCGCTGGTGCAGAAGCGCAGATTGGAAAGATCGGCGCTTTCCCAGGTAGGCGCGGCAGTCATCATCTGGTACATCGTCGGCACGCCGGCATACACCGTCGCCGCGTACTGTTCGAGCAGCTCAAGCACCTGCTCGGCGTCAAATTTGCGCGTGAGGACGACTGTGCCGCCGAGGATCAGCAGCGGTGTGGTATAGACCAGCAGCCCGCCGGTATGAAACAGCGGAAAGGTATTGACGGTGATATCGCCGTGCTGCAGGTCATGGATGATGGTATTGAGCGCATTCCAGCCGATCATGCGGTGGCTGATCTGCGCGGCTTTGGGCAGGCCGGTTGTGCCGCCCGTGAAGATCAGGCAGGCGATATCTTCTTCAGTCAGATCTTCGGTCGTCACAGGTCTGAGGATCGAGTCTGCCAGCGTCTTTTCGTAGTAACGGCTGTTGGGGACGCCGCTGCCTTCGATATGGATGAGATGGGGAATATGGAGATGCTGGCTGATCTGGCGCACCTGGTCGATGAAATCGTCGGAGTAGATCAGCACTTTGGGGGTGGTCTTCTCCAGCAGCGCCAGCAGCTCGCGCCAGTGCAGCCGCCAGTTGAGCGCGCTCAGGACAGCGCCACATTTGCCACAGGCGAAGAAGGCATCCAGATACTCAACGCCATCGCGCGCGAGGATGGCCACGCGATCGCCCTTGCGGATACCTGCGCCGTCGCGCAGCCAGTTGGCAAACCGGTTGGCGCGGTTGTTCAGCTCGCTGTAGGTGAAGGCGCGGTGCGGAACCTTGCCCGCATCCACCACCGCCAGACTATCGGGGGAATAGAGTGCCCTGCGCCCTAAATAATCGCCGATATACATATGAAAGAATCCCTATTTCAACTTCACTGCGGTGGTGGCTTTCATCTCGCTCAGCACAAGGCTGGTTTCAAGACGTTCCACGCCTTCCATGGTCATGAGCTTCTCGCTGATGAAGCGTTCCAGTTCCTTGTTATCGCGCACCAGCACCTTGAGCAGCAGATCGTAACTGCCAGCGGTGTGATAGCATTCCATCACTTCCGGCAGCGCCTCGATCAGCGTCCGCAGCGCTTCGAGGTGGGCGCGGGTGTGCGTTTGAATGCTGACGCGGATAAAACACAGGAGGTCATAGCCAGCGGCGGAACGGTCGATCAGCGCGACGTACTGGCGGATCACGCCCGCGCGCTCCAGCCGCTTGATACGCTGATGCACCGCTGGCGGGGACAGGTGAATTTTACGTCCCAGATCAGCGACGCTGATGCGTCCGTTTTCCTGAAGTTCTCGTAAAATGGCGTGATCAAGCTGATCAAAACCGCCGTCATATAAGGATTTCGCCATAACCTCTTGTTTTTCTCCGATTGTAGACAGCACGATCGGGCACGTCCGCAAGTGCGAAATAAACAACGGTCAGCATTAGCTTACAACACGGAATCTTTTTTGCCCCCGCGGGGCTGTCTGAAGACAGTGTGGAGGGCGTCGGCATTGCGGCGGGACGGCGGCATCCGGACCTGTGCTATAAACGAAACCATGTGCGGTGTGAAGAATGCTCAGGGGATCTGTCATGTTTCGTACACGTACCGGATGGATGAGCCTGCTCGTCCTGCTAGTGAGTGTGATGCTGGCGCGCCCGTCGTCCCTGGGCGCGCAGGATTTTGCAGGCGCACTGGCGGAAGAACTCGACCCCGCGCCTGTGGTGGCATGGATGCAGTTGATCTATGACCGAGTGCAGGCGGAGAGGATCGATGCCCCTAACGCCGCCCGCCTGTATGGGTATGCGGGCATCACGGCGTATGAGGCGATGGTGGCCGGCGCAACGAGCAATCGTTCCCTCAGCGGGCAGATGAACGGCCGGCTCGATATCCCCTTCCCGGAATCGGCAATGGATCGCTACGACTGGCTGACCGTCGAGAACAAGGCACTGCACACCGCCATGGTGGAGCTGTTCCTGGACAGCGGGGCCAGCCGGGAGACGGCAGACGCCTTTACTGCCCTGTTCAATGCGCAGCTTGAGGAGCGCACCGCCGTGGTCAACGATGCCGACGCGATCGCCACCTCGCTGGCGTATGGCGAGATCGTCGGCAAGGAAATCCTCGACTGGGCGCGCGCTGACAACTACCTTGAAGTGCGCCAGATGACCTACGAACTCAACCCCGATGATGCGGCGGACTGGCGCCCCACCACAGAAGGCGCACAGCCGGCTCAGCCGTTCTGGGGGCAGATCCGGCCGTTCATCCTGCCCTACGTCGATGAGTGCGCCATTCCGCTCAATGTGGAGTACAGCACTGACCCGAACTCAACTTTCTATCTGCAAGCGCTGGAAGTACATAACATCGGCAGCCGCCTGACGCGCGAGCAGCGCGAGATCGCCGAGTGGTGGGTGGATACACCGGGCATCACCGGAACGCCTGCCGGTCACTGGGTGCTGCTGCAAAACCAACTGGTCGATGATCTCGATCTCAATCTGCTGCAAGCGGGCGAGATGTATGGCATGATGGGCATGGTGCTGGCGGATTCGTTCATCGCGGCATGGTCGCTCAAGTACCAGATCAACCTGCTGCGACCCGTCACCTACATTCAGGAACATATCAGCCGCCGCTGGCAGCCGTATATCGAAACGCCGCCGTTCCCGGAATATCCGAGCGGGCACAGTGTGGTCAGCGGAGCTGCGGCAGACATGCTGACGTTCCTGTTCGGCGGCGTGGCATTCACAGACCGGACGAATGTCGTTCGCGGGCTGCCGCCGCGCTCGTTCACAACCTTTGAGTCGGCGGCGTATGAAGCGGCGATCTCGCGGCTGTACGGCGGCATTCACTTCCGCACCGCCATCGAAAACGGCTTGCGCATGGGCGAATGCATCACGGCGACGGCGCTGGACTGGGTGGTGATGCGCCCCTTCAGCCAGGGGGAATAACGCGGCATTGTGCCGGAAGTTCAGCGTGGGTCTAATGGTCATAATGGACCTGACTGAACGGGCGTAGAATGAATGGGATGCGGGACATGCGGTCATCCGTGATTTCCCGCTGTGTGATGTAAGTTCAAGCCGGAGCCTTCAAACGGATATGTCTCAGCCTTCTGCCGTGCGCGCGCCGTCGCGCTGGTTGGTAATTGCCGCCTTTGCTGCCATCTATGTGATCTGGGGATCGAGCTATATCGGTAACCGCATCGCCATCGAATCGATCCCGCCGTTCATGATGTCTGGCGGGCGCATGCTGTTCGCCGGCCTGCTGCTGATCGCCTATGCGCGCATCCAGCGCGTGCCCATGCCGACGCGCCTGGAGTGGAAAAATGCCGTGGTGCTGGGCGCTGTGTTGTTCATGATCAACAATGGCGCGATCATCTGGGCACAGGCAGAAGGGCTGCCGTCCGGGATCAC
The DNA here is from genome assembly GCA_030263515.1 of Anaerolineae bacterium CFX9. Lineage (GTDB taxonomy): Bacteria > Chloroflexota > Anaerolineae > Aggregatilineales > Phototrophicaceae > Flexifilum. The sequence goes on from SZPD01000025.1 coordinate 12,362, forward strand.
TTCGCTGATGATCGCCACGGTCCCGATGTGGATCGTGCTGTTCGGCTGGTGGCGGACGCGCCAGCGCCCGTCATGGGCAGTGCTGATCGGCGTGGTCGTCGGCTTCATCGGCATCGCGCTGCTGCTGAATCCGGGCGAAGCGGGCGGTTTCAATCCGCTGGTGGCGCTGGTCGTCGTCGGCGGGGCGGCCGCATGGTCGCTCGGCGCGCTGCTCTCAAAAGGGCTGTCTCAGCCTGCATCGCCGATCCTCTCGACAGGGATGCAGCTCACCACCGGCGGCGGTCTGCTGCTGCTGGTGGGCATCCTGATCGGTGAAATCGGTCAGCTCGATGTCACCGCCGTCCAGCCGCAGTCCCTGCTGGCGGCGCTCTATCTGGCGATCTTCAGTTCGTGCATCGGTTTCACCTCATTCGTCTGGCTGATGCGCGTTTCCAGCGCGGACAAGGTCAGCACCTATGCCTATGTCAACCCGGTAGTAGCGGTTTTCCTGGGCTGGCTGATGGCGGGCGAGGCGCTCACGCCGCTGACGATGTTTGCCGCCGCCATCATCATCGGCGCGGTCTTCATCATCAACCGCGGCGGGCAGGTGCATATGCCGCGCGTCGTCCAGCGCCTGCTTCACCGGCAGGTTACGCCGGAGACTGTGCCGGGGCGCGCCGCCGCCCGCTAGGATAGCAGCCCTCCATTCCCGACCCGCCCGCTCAGGCAGTCGCCAGCCTGCGCACTTGCGCTACAATAAGCCACAGCACTCACGAGCACGCTGAGGGGTAGCTGTGGCTTCTTCGTATCAGATCATCATGCGGCGGCGCAACCGCAAGGCGCGCAAACAGGCAGACCGCGCCCGACGCCGCTTCTGGACGGTGCTTTTCGGTTCGATCGTCACCGTCGTGTTCATCATCCCGTCTGGCGTGGCGTTCGGCAGCGCCCTTTCGACCTATGCGGAAGCGACGACGTACCTGCCGGATGCGGGCGAGGATCTGGTGACGGCGCTGCGCCGGTCTGCCGCCGCCGATGCCCCATCCACGCAGTTTACCGACATTTCTGAGACGCGCGTCCTCTACCGCGCCCAGGATCTGCTGGCAGACGAACGCGGCTGGATCGCGCTCGAAACACTGCCCCCGTTTCTGATCGACGCCACGCTGCTCAGCGAAGACCCGGACTTCTTTTCCGGCGGTGCGGATCGCGTCCGCTTCGACCCGGCTGGAACGCTGCTCAAACTCTGGAATAATGCGCTGCTGGGACCCGTTGTGCCGGATTCGTCGATCACCGGGCGGCTGGTGCGTAATGCCGTGCTGTCACTCCCGGACTTTGACCGAGGCGATACGCTCGACCTGCGCAGCCGCGAGATCGCGCTCGTCGCCGAGATCAACCGGCGCTATACCCCGGCGCAGATCCTTGAGTGGCATCTCAACACCAACTATTACGGCAGCGAGGTTTACGGCATCGAAGCCGCCGCGCAGACATATTTCGGCAAGCGCGCCGTCGATCTCACACTCGATGAAGCGGCGCTGCTGGCGGCAATCCCGATGGCGGCTCAGTACAACCCGCTCGATAACGAAGTTGCGGCGCGTGTGCGCGGCGGCGATCTGCTGCGGCTGATGCTGGCAGAAGGCGTGATCACGCAGGCGCAGTACGACAGCGCGGCGACGGCAGAACCCGTCATCCGCCGAGATGGCGGCGCTCGCCCACAGATCGCGCCGGAATTTGTCCTTTTCGCCCGCCGTCAGGCGGAACGTATCCTCAATGATCTGGGACGCGACGGCGCGCGCCTGGTTGCCCGCGGCGGTCTGCGTATCGTGACCACGCTGGATGTCGATCTCTACCTTCAGGCAGAGTGCGCCCTGCGCGCCCAGATCGCCCGGCTCAGCCGTCAGACGCCGCCCACCGCCACGCTGGACGGCACAGCCTGCGCGGCGAATGCCTATCTGCCGCCGCTGAGCGTGGATGCCGTGACACTGCCGGAAGATGCCCGCCTGCCCGATTTCGGCGTGATCGTGCTGATGGACGCCCGCACCGGCGAGCTGCGCGCGATGGTTGGCGATGGAACCGCCGCCCAGTACCAGCCGGGCGGGACGCTTCAGCCGTTCGTCTACATCGAGGGCTTCAACGGTGGGCTGGGCGGACTGTATACACCGGCGCGCATGGTGCTGGACATCCCGATGCAGTTTCCCGGCTCGGAAGAAGGGCTGATCTATGCCGTCTCCAACCCGGACGGCCGCTTCCGAGGACCGATGAACCTGCGCGATGCGATGGGGGCTGGTTTGCTGCCGCCCGCCGCAGATGTCGCCTATCGTCAGGGCATGAGCAACGTCATCCGCACCGCGCACCAGATGGGGTTGAACAGCCTTGACGAAAACGCCTATGACCTGATGCTGCTGGAACGCGGCGGCTCGGTCTCGCCGATCGATGTCACCTACGCTTATTCCGTCTTTGCCACACTCGGCGATATGCGCGGCGTCGGCGTCTCTCCGCTTGGCTTTGGCTACCGTGGACGCGATCCGGTCGCCGTTCGGCGCATCGAGGACGCCAGCGGCGCGGTCCTCTGGCAGTATGACCCGGAAGATGCCAGCACCTGCCGCACGCTCACCTTCTGCACACCGCTGCTGGAAAAAGGGCTGGCGTATCTGGTCAACGATGTGCTTGCGGACAGCTCAACCCGTGTGCCGGTCTATGGCGACAGTCATCCGCTTGATCTGACGCGCCCGGCAGCGATCGTCAATACGCTCACCAGCGACAGTGTGGATAACTGGGCGGTCGGCTATACACCGCAGATGGTCGTCAGCGTGCTGATGCGGCGCGATGATCGCAGCCCGATGGATCTGCCGCCGCTGGCGACGGACGGCGCAGCGTCGGTCTGGCGCGCGCTAATGGAATACGCGCACAGCCGGGATTCCCTGCCGATCACGGGCTGGCAGCGCCCGGAATCGATCGTCGAGGCGCTGGTCTGCGAGACTTCTGGACTGGCCCCCAACGGCGTTTGCCCGACGACGGTCGAGATCTTCCTGGCGGGGACTGAACGCCTGACGCAGGACACCTACTGGCAGCTCGTTGAGATCAACAATCAGACCGGGCAGCTCGCGACGATCAACACCCCCGCCGGGCTGCGCACGCAGGCGCGCTATTTTGTGCCCCCCAGCGAAGCCCGCGACTGGTGGATCGCCAACAACCAGCCGCTGCCCCCTACCGAAGTCGATACGGTCAGCATTCCGCAGGCGGTCAGCGCGGCGCGGATCGCCTCACCACCCAACTACAGCTACGTCGGCGGGAACGTCCGCATTGAAGGGACTCTCAACGCGACCAATATGCGCTTTTACCAGCTTTCGTATGGGCAGGGGCTGAACCCGCGCGAGTGGATCAACCTGTCTGAGCCGGTGACGAATTATCGCCCCGGCGACGTGCTCGGCGTGTGGGATACAGCCGGGCTGGACGGGCTGTACAGTCTGCGGCTGGTGCTCACGCGGGATGATAACACCGTCGAGAGCGATGTTCGCCTGGTGACGGTCGATAACATCCCGCCCACCGTTACGCTCAACAGCGCTGAGCCGGGCAAGGTCTATCGTTTCCCCGGCGATGAGACAGTGCAGGTGGTGGCAGAGGCGGTGGACAATCTGCGCGTCGAGCGGGTAGATTTCTATGCCAACGGGCAGTTCCTGGGATCCGATCCTTCGTGGCCCTTCAGCTTCGACTGGCGGATCGACCGCCCCGGCACGCAGACCTTCACGGCTATCGTGTTCGACTCGGTGGGCAATCAGGCGCAGGCAGAGTGGACGGTAGACGTGCTGCGATCAGGCGCGTAGCGCCACCCGCGAGACGACACTGCGCACGCGGCCGGGCAGCAGCGGCAGCAGACGCGCCCATTCTTCATCCGAGAAGCCGCGCAGCCCGATCCAGGTGGCGGCGTAGGCTGCGCCGCCCGTGACGAGCGCCAGCAGCGGCAGGATGTTCCATGTCGCCAGCATCACGCCGAACATCACCAGGCCGGAAACCGCCGGCTTCCACAGGATGCGGAACCAGTCGATCTGCCCGATCGCGCCATGCAGCAGCATGACGAACGGAATGAACAGCACCAGCTCGCTCAGGATGGTCGTGATCGCCGCCGCGGCGTAACCAAACGTCGGGATGAAGATCAGGTTGGTCGTGATGTTGAAGATGACCGCCACGATAAACGCCCGCGTGATCCTGCGGTGCAGGTCGAGCGCGACCAGCACATACTGCGTCAGGCTGTTCATCCAGCCGATCGGGATGCTCCAGATCATGAGCTGGGTGGCGATGGCGCTGTCCGGCAGATATTCTGCCCCGCCCAGCAGCCCCACCAGCGACCATGCGCCAAAATTGAAGATGATGGCGATCGGGATCGCCGCGCTGAAGAGCAGCTTGATCGCCAGCACATACATCCGCCTGAGCGCCGGGCGATCGGTGTGCGCCTGCTGAGACATGATCGGCAGCATCGCCTGGGTGAAAAACGAGGGGATGATGTTGAGCGCCAGCACCCACTTGTAGGCGACACCATACTGACCGACCATGCGCGCGCCGTGGATCGCTTCGATGATGATGATGTCGATCTGGAAGAAGATCGTCGCCAGCAGATGGTTGAGCATCAGGAACCAGCTTTCGCCGGTCATACGCCGGATCAGGCTGCGCTCAATGCGCGGCGCGCCGGATCCCCGAATCATACTGCGCCCGTAGTACAGCAGGATGCTGAGCGTGATCAGGTTGGTCAGAATGCTGACGGCGGCCAGCCCGACGATGCCCGCACCGCTCACCAGGGCGATCAGTCCGAAGATCGCCTTGCACACCGCGGCGACCGTGGCGACGGCCGCAGGGATTTCGGCGCGCTCAAAAGCGTAGTAGAGCGAGGTCAGCCCGGTGCTGAGGCTGCTGGGGATCATGCCGACGTAGAGCAAGCCGAGGGCGATCAGTGTTTCGGTGTTGAGCGCCGGCGTCACAGTAGTCTGCCGGATGCCGATGAAAAGCAGCAGCAGCGGAATGCCCATCAGCGCCAGGGCCACCCTTAGTGCCGACGTATTCAGCAGCAGTTGACCAGCGCGGGCACGATCACGCGAGACCTCGCGCGTCAGATACAGGCTCAGACCGAAGTTGGCGATGATCTCGAACCACATGAAGACGACCGTCGCATACGTGTAACTGCCTGACCCTTCCGGACCCAGCACACGCAGCATGACGATGGCAAAGGCGAAATCGATGCCGCGATTGAACAGGTTGAGCATGATCGGAGCCAGGCTGTTGCGCGCCAGCCGCCCCAGACGAGCGGAGTCGGTCGTCTGATCGGCGTCCGGCGGCGGCACGACGTATGCCTGCCACAGACTGCCACCGATCAGCAGCATGACCAGGATCACGCCGATCAGCGTGCCGAACAGGCCGATCTGGAACTCCGCCGGGCTGTAGATCAGCCGGACGTGCCAGCTTCCGCCCTCCAGCGACAGCCGCATGAAATTGTCGTACACCAGCGACAGCGGGCGCTCATGCTCGATCCGTTCATCCTCACCCGGCACGATGGCGCTGACAAAGGCGCGCCAGCCGGGGACGAACGATTCGAGCATGATCAGATCGGCAGGTGATTCAAGCGTGACATCAACCGTCATCTCGCGGGAATTGAGATGCGTCAGCGTGAGCGGGATGCGCTCGCCGTCCTGATCGCCCGGCGCGGTCAGAAATGCGCGCGGCGCATAGTCCATATTTTCCCAGATGCGCACCGACGAGTCTTCGTATGCCAGCGCGTACTCCGGCAGATCAGCGAGCGATGTGGTCGGATGCGTGATGACGTATCGCACGTTGAGCAGGTCAAGCCACGGCGATGTGAGCGCCTCACGACCGTCGAAGGCGACGCTCTCCGGATAGACGGTGTAGATCGGCGCGATGCGGTTGAATTCGAGCTGCACCTGCGGCGCAAGGCGGTTCATGTAATCGACATACTGCCGTGTGATGATGCTCTCATAGCCGCGCACATCGTCCAGCCCGTAGCGCATGGTCAGGTTGGCATTGAAAAGGTCCGGATGAGCGACGGTCGGATCGTTGAAGGTCGTGTAGCGCCAGTCGCCGGGCTGCCCCTGAAGCCATGCGATCGACGGCGGCGTGTGATCCAGCCATTCCGGATCGGATGCCGCGTTGAAGCCCCAGGCGGCGATCAGCAGATCGAGCGCGATCAGCACGACAGCCGCCAGCGCGATCACGGTGCGGTAACGGCGGTGCGTCAGCCACCAGACAAGCGCCCCGGACACCAGCGCCATCACGCCGAATGTCAGCACGTTGAAGAACTGGTAGCTGTAGAACATCTGCCCGTCAGCGAACGCGCCGGACGCCAGCGCCATACCCTCGACAAGGCGGTTCATCAGCGGATCGATCGCTTCGTAGAACAGCCGCGAGAGCAGCAGGGCGATCAGCGTGAGCGCGCCGACTCCCAGCAAGCCGTAAGTCAGGATGCGATCGAGCAGGATGCGCCGGCGCGATCGCGTCACCTGCGCCCGGAGCGCGTCCCAGCCCCAGCCCGCCAGCAGCGCCACACACAGCGAGAACGCAAAAATCCAGCGGAAGGGCGAATGAAGCTGGTTGATGCCTGGCAGCAGCATCAGCGCCAGATAGGTTGGCAAGCCGAACATGAACGTAAGCGAAAGGAACGCCAGCGCGGCGAAAATCAGCTTCTTCGCACGCTCAGCCCGTGACGCCACACCGTACACTGCCAGCGCCAGCGGCAGGATGCCGAGATAGACCGCGCCTTCGACGTAATTCTTGATACCCCAGTCGATCGTGCGGATGGCGCTTCCCGCCGCATTGATCGTGACCGGCACAGTCTGCCCGCTGAACAGATCGAAATAGGCATGATGGCTGGGATTGCCATAGAAATTCGGCATCAGAAACAGCAGCAGATCGCGGAATGGGTGCGCCCACGTGCGAATATCGTCGTAGGTCGCCGAACCCGTGCGGAAGTTCAGGCTGACAAGTTCAAACAGCGGTACGAGCTGGATCGCGCCGAGCGCTGCGCCGAGCAGTACCATGACCAGCGCCCAACCGCCCGCCTGCACGACACCGCCCAGCATCAGCGCGCCTTGTGCGTCCGGGCTGCGGCGTCCCTTCCACCACGCGATGAGCAGGCGCGCCGCCGTGTAGTATCCAGCGATCAGCAGCGTGTAATAGACGATCTCGGCATGACCTGCCAGCAGAACGCAGCCCACGGCGATCGCGCCGATGACCGCCCACACAACCGGTGATGATCGCCCGCGAAAAGCCGGTCGGCGGCGGATGATGAATTCGAGCATGAGCAGGATCAGCGGCAGCCATGCCGCCCCGGCGATGATCATCGGGAAGACGGCGCTGACGGTGAAAAATCCCGCCAACTGATAGGTGACGCCAGCGATCGCCGCGCCGCTGCGCCTGATGCCCAGCCCGCGCGCGAACGCATACATAAACGCGCCTGCCATCCAGAGCGTGATGACGGTGAACCAGCCATAGGCCAGCCACAGCGGCAGGACGTAGTACAGCACGCTCAGCGGGTAGAGGGTGCTCTGCTGCCCCGCAGCAAGGAACGGAACGCCCGCGAACTGCATCGGATTCCACAGCGGAAGTTCGCCCTCGGCAAAGCTGGCGCGGATGAATGCCTTCCACTGCATATTTTGCAGCACGAGATCGCTCAGCAGAGCGTTGTGTGGCAGCGGCACGCCCAGCGCCTCGCGATCAGCGGCGAACGGCGGATACTGGTACAGATTTTCAGCGGGGAGAAGCGTGCGCCCGCCCAACGTCTGCTGCCAGAAAAGCACCAGCGGCAGGAAGAACAGCAGGCTGAGGATCAGGACATCACGGCGCGAAGCAGCCCAGAAATGGCGCATTATTCCCTTGCAGTCGGGGTCGCAAAAATCATAGCGCTACTATACTCAGACGATCCCGCTTTGTCTACGCAGCATGTGGGAGGGAGATGGTCTTTGCGGTATGGTTGATGAACGGATGAACACCGCTTCTGACCTCAGGATGGTAAAAATCATGGCGCTGCCCAGCCTCGACCTCGACTCGACAGTT
>SZPD01000451.1 GCA_030263515.1 Anaerolineae bacterium CFX9
CAGCACGGCGATCAATGCAGCCCGCGTGACTTCCTCGCCCACACTGGGTGAAACCTGGTCAACTCGCAGATAGTCACGATCGATTGGAGAAAGCTCATTTAGAGCGGCGGTGATCCTGTTGGTAGTTGCCTCATCATGGAATGAAGCGCGGATCGACCATCGGTTTTCCTCCACAGCGCCCACTCGCTGAATCGATGTGTCATCATCTCCATTCGCACTGAAGACGCGGCGAATATCCGTCTCGCTGACCCCGCCTCCGGAAAAGCGGATTTCATAGATGCTGCCGCCAACAAAATCGTTAGAAAGACGGAACAGACTCCCGGTCGTCACCAGCGAATACAGCATGATGAGTATTCCCGGTACGATGATGAGCGCGGAAATGACGAAGTACCAGCGGCGTTTCTCGATAAGCGTGTACATGTCTCCTCCACTCACGCGCCCAGCAGCCAGCGCCGCTCAGCGAGTGGGCGCTGAAGCAGCGACACCAGCAGCTCCAGCAGCGCTCGTGTGACGATCACCGCTGTGAACAGATTGATCACCAGCCCGATTGCCAGTGTAACAGCAAATCCGGCGACGATGCTTGCGCCGGGTGTCTGACCGAACAGGAACAGGATCGCGCAGATGATGATGGTCGAAAGGTTCGATTCCCTGATCGATTGCCATGCGCGGTGAAAGCCCGAATCCAGCGCTGCGCCTAACGGTTTCCCTGCGCGAAGCTCTTCCTTGATACGCTCAAAGATCAGGATGTTGCCATCCACAGCAGTTCCTATTGAAATCAGGAAGCCTGTGATAGCGGGCAGCGTCAGGGTAACAGGAATAAGCTTGAACAGGGCATAGTTGATAACGATGAAGATGAGCAGGGCGAACGCGGCAGCAATACCTGGCACACGATAATAGACGACCATGAACATGAGAACCACAATCACCCCGATAATGCCAGCGCGAATGCTGAGATTGACCGACTCCTGCCCCAGCGACGCGCCGACGGTCTCCGCGCTCTCAACTTCAAGCGGGATAGGCAGCGCGCCGGAGCGGAGTTGAAGGGCAAGTTCTTTTGCGCGTTGTTCCGTGAAGCCGCCTTCGATGACGCCACCCGTATCGAGCCGAGCGCCAATGTTCGGCGTGGACAGCACAATGCCATCCAGCACAATTGCCAGGGGTTCCCCGATATGACTGCCCGTGAATGGGCCGAAAACCTGCGCGCCTTCGTTGGTTAATTCGAACTGGATGTACCATTCGCCGGCTGGAGTGATCTGCGCCGCGGCTGACTGAAGTCCTGCGCCAGTCATCACCGTGGTGAATGGCTGGCCGGTCATGGGATTGACCGCCCCCGTCAGTTCTTCCAGAACACCCTCTCCATTTTCGGCCTGAGCCTGTTCGCGCTGTCTTTGAATCAGCACCTGTCGATCCGTCAGGATACGCTGACCGATAAACGACTCTGCCCGGCTGCGAAGTCCGCTGAAATCCACAAATTCCAGAGAGGCGGTCTGACGAATCGTGCTGATCGCCTGTTCCCGATCGGTCACACCCGGCAGCTCGACCAGAATACGATTGTCTCCCTGAATCTGCACGGTCGGCTCGCTGATTCCCAGCGCGTTGATACGCCGGGATACGTTGTTGGCCGCCTGCTGGAGTTCATCACGTGTGAATGTCCCTGCCGGGAGCTGGGATCGCAGCAGCACTCGCAGCCCTCCGACAAGATCCAGCCCCAGGCTCTGCTGAACGTTCAGGCTGAATTCAGGTTCTCCGTCGCCATCCCGATCGATATGCAGCCCGGTATTGTCAGGCAGTGCCACCCAGAGAGAGAACACTGTAATAAGTGAGATGACGATCAACCAGCGGATGTGTCTTGCCATTTACGAACCTTTTCCTTCGATTGACAGACCTGCTAGCTTTCCCGGTTTCCAACAGCAAGTCTTGCGCTCTCCGCCAGTTCCTGCGGGTCATAGGGTCTGACCAGCGCTGCGAGCAGTATCCGCACCACCACGCCATCTGCAATTTCGACCCATGCAATCCCATTCTCCGGCTCGACGTTGATAACCTTCGCTACGATGCCCCCGTAAGTGATCATTTCGTCGCCGGCTGCCAGTGACTGCACATAACGCTGTCGTTTCGCAAATTCTCGCTGGCGTGGAAAAATCACCATCGACCAATAAGCGCCTAGCCCAAGGATCATGACAAGTCCCAGGACAACAATTTCTGGCATAGACTGAATCTCCCTCAACCTGAAGCCGATTATACAGTCTGGTTCGGCGAGTTCACAGGCTGATGGCTTGACCACCTCGCTTTAACTCCCTACAATACGCCCTTGAACCAATGCGGAGGCAATGCGCGATGTTCAATTTCCTCAAGCTAAAAGCGGCGCTGATCGTAACGATGATCCTGTTGATGACCTTAGTGGTGGCCCCGGCTGCGGCGGGTGATCGTGTCATCTCGATCAACGATAACAGTCCAGACGCCGTCTGGTTTATCTCCGGCGAGCCGTCATTGGTAATGAATGGCTTTAATCTCCAGAGCCTGGGTGTTTCCCTGCCTGCGACCATCGATCGGGTCAGCCTGGCGGTGCATACACCGGTTGCCAATACCCCGATCGATCTCGTGATCTATCAGGATGCGGATGGCGGCTCGCCGTCCAACGCTACGCTGGCTGGCCGCACACAGGTGACTATCAATCAGTCGGGTGTGTTTACGGCGGCTCTGCCCAATCCGGTTGTCATCACACAGCCCGCAGTCTGGGTCGG
>SZPD01000026.1 GCA_030263515.1 Anaerolineae bacterium CFX9
TGAGGATCTTCCGCGGTCACCTGATGGAAAATCTCCCGCGCCTGCTGACGATCGCCCGCCTGAAACGCGGCGATCCCCTGATTCAGAAGTTCTTGCGCCATTCCGTAATCCTTCCCGTGATACACGTGCAAGTCGAGCAAAATCATTATACGCCTATTCCCCGTTTGCGCGCGGGATTTACCAGCTGACTATTTCTCCCGGAAACCAGCATACATGGCTGCCTGCTCTAAAGTCGCTCTAAACCGGATTTAGGCATTTACTCATGATTATTACATAGTATCTGACGTGTTCACGGACATACCATTCACTGCCGACAACGTGAACCTTGTATTGTGTGATGGCATTTCCTGGAGGATGTATTGTATGCGTAAGTTAATGATTGCGCTGGCAGTGGTCACACTGCTTGCCGTAGCGGTCGTTCCATCGTTCGCGCAGAGCCGCTCGATTGTCGATATCGCTGTCGCTGATGGGCGCTTCACGACGCTGGTCGCCGCTGTGACCGCCGCCGGTCTGGCGGATACGCTGGACGGTGAGGGTGAGTTCACGGTCTTCGCGCCGACGGATGCCGCCTTCGCCAAGCTGCCCGCAGGGACGGTCAACGCGCTGCTGAACAACATCCCGGCGCTGACGGATATCCTGCTCTATCATGTGGTCCCCGGTGCAGTCCCTGCTTCGAGCGTGGTCGCCCTCAACAGCGCTGAAACCGTTCAGGGCAGCCCGATCCTGATCAACGTGACAGACAGCGGTGTCGTGCTGAATGGCTCAGTCAAGGTGGTGATCACCGACATCCGCGCCAGCAATGGCATCATCCACGTGATCGACACCGTTCTGCTGCCGCCGATGGACGTGGACAATCAGTTCTATGTCTGGACGAGCGATACGCCGGTCGTGGTTGAACCCGGTGGCGCAGGCACGGGCGACGTTGTCCGTCAGTGCCAGACGTTCTTCGTCAATCAGATGTGGCAGAACTACGGCTTCGTGAATGCGATCGGAAGCTGGGTGAACCTGGGCAGCGCCCTGCAGGTTGCGCCGGATTACGGTCAGCCGAGCAACCCGGCACTTCCCGGCTGCTAAAGCCTTCGCAAACACAAATTTCAACGAAACAGGGGATCCGGCAGGCTCCCCTGTTTCGTTTTTATGAAAGGCGCAGATTCAAACCGTCTTCAGGATTGGCAAATTGCCGAGCCGGCTGTATAACGCAACTGGATCATGCGTTCTGCCTCAGGAAGGGAATATTGTGGCGGCAGCAGGGAAACAGTTCATCGCGATCGCGGGCAATATCGGTGCTGGCAAAAGCAGCCTGACCACCCTTTTAGCCAAAGCCTTCAACTGGCAGCCCTTCTTTGAAGCAGATGCGGAAAATCCCTATCTGGCTGATTTTTATGCCGACATGAAGCGCTGGAGCTTTCATTCGCAGGTCTTTTATCTGGGCAAGCGTCTCGAACATCACCGGATGCTGGTCGATCATCCCCACAGCGTTGTTCAGGATCGCACCGTCTACGAAGACGCCGAGATCTTCGCCTGCAACCTCTACGAACAGGGGCAGATGAGCGATCGGGATTACGACGCCTATCGCAGACTGTATCGTGCCGTATCAAGCTTCCTGCCCCCGCCCGATCTGGTCGTGTATCTGCGTGCCAGCGTCCCTACCCTGCTCCAGCATATCGAACGCCGTGGACGGGACTATGAACGCGGCATCGCCCCAGAGTACCTGGAACAGCTCAATCTGCTGTACGAGCGCTGGATTGGCGGCTGGACAGCCTGCCCCGTGCTGACGATCGAAATCGACGGGCGGGATTTTCTGCATCACGCCGCTGACCTTGATGACATCATCACGCGCGTGCGTTCGTCAATTCATACAAATCTGCCCCAGAAATCCTGAAACTCAATGGACGGAATCTGCCGCTTGTGATACACTTCTTGTATCGTATTGATATGATTCATCAGATGAATTAGTTTTAGTACCGATACGTTTGAGCATGAACTCAATCCCCCTCGACTCTGAACTGCTGGAATATATGGTAAAGCAGGGCTTCCAGCCCGGCGACCGCCTGCCCACGATCAGCGAACTTCAGCAGCCGGAACATCTCGGCGTCAGCATCAGCAAAGTGCGCGAGCAGCTTGAAGTCGCCCGCGCGCTGGGGCTGGTGGAAGTGCGTTCCAAGACCGGCATGCGGATGAAGGAATATTCCTTCACGCCGGCTGTTCACCTCAGCCTGTTCTTTGCGCTGGCGCTCGATTCTCACTACTTTGAGCACTTCAGCGAACTGCGCAATCATATCGAAGTCGCCTTCTGGAACGAAGCCTGCCACCGCCTGACAGAAAATGACCGGCAGGAAATGCGCGTCCTGGTAGAGCGGGCGCGCGCCAAGCTGAGCGGCGACCACATCATCATCCCGACCGAAGAACACCGCGCCTTTCACCTGACAGTTTTCAAACGTCTGGATAATCCGTTTGTGATGGGCATTCTGGAATCTTACTGGGACGCCTACTCGGCTGTGGAGCTGAACCGCTATGCGGATTACAGCTATCACCGTGAGGTGTGGGATTACCACGAGCGCATCCTCGAAGCCCTCTGCCGCGGCGAGATCGAGGAAGCCAAGCAGGCGTTCATCGCACATACACAGCTTATTCGTCATCAGCCGCGGATGCAGGATATTGAACGTGGCAGCGCGGCTGCGCACCACGAAATGAAAAAGGCATAGGAGCGCGAACGGGGAAAATAGACATCTGTTTACGTTGTTTTGAGGGACAAAAATACAATTCTCGCCAGTGTCCAATGAGGAGTCAGAAGAGAGCTCATGGCAATTAATGTTCAAAGCGACCTGAAGCCGTTTGAGGGCAAGCGCGTCGTCAACGACTTCACGCTGATGGTCGCAACCAAGAACGGTTCAGGAAGCCAGACCTCCAATGAGGTGCTGATCCGCTCCCTGTTCCGGATGGGGATTCCCGTCAGCGGTAAAAATCTGTTCCCGTCGAATATCAAGGGTCTGCCGACATGGTACTCCATCCGGGCGAGCAAGGACGGTTATATCGCTCGCAAGGCGTATAACGAGATCGCCGTCTGCATGAATGAGCTGACCGCCGCGGAAGATATCGCCAATCTGCCCGCAGGCGGCGTCTGCATTCTGCCTGCTGAATGGAAATGGGGACACAGCCGGGAAGACATCATCTACTACGAGATTCCGGTCAAGGAAACGGTCGCCGCCGCGCAGATTCCGTCAGATTTCCGCGATCGCATTGCCAATATGGTCTACGTCGGCGTGTGCGCGCAGTTGTTCGGTATCTCGATGGACATCGTCCGGCAGGCGCTGCTCGACACCTTCAACGGCAAGGAAAAGCCCGCCATGATGAATTACGGCGTGGTGGAGCGCGCGTTCAACTGGGCGGCTGAAAACCTGGTCAAGGCGGACCCCTACGCTTTTGAGTCGCTGGACATGACAGCTGGAAAGATCCTGATCACCGGCAATGAAGCGGCTGCGCTCGGCGCGCTCTGGGGCGGGATGACCGTCGCTGCGTGGTATCCGATCACCCCATCCACCAGCCTGATCGACGGCGTGCTGGATTACAAGCATCTGCGCAATGACCCGGAAACGGGCAAGTCCACCGTCGCCGTGGTGCAGGCAGAAGATGAGCTTGCCGCGATCGGCATGATCATCGGCGCTGGATGGGCTGGCGCGCGCGCCATGACCGCCACCAGCGGACCGGGCATCAGCCTGATGGCGGAATTTACGGGTTTGGCGTACTTCGCAGAGATTCCGTGCGTCATCTGGGATATCACGCGCACAGGCCCCAGCACCGGACTGCCGACGCGGACGAGCCAGGGCGACCTGCTGTTCATTTACACGCTCAGCCACGGTGACACACGGCATTTCGTGCTGCTGCCGGGCAGTGTGGCAGAGTGCTTTGAGTTCGGCTGGCGCGCCCACGATATCGCCGATCAGTATCAGGCCCCGGTCTTTGTGATGAGCGATCTCGATCTGGGCATGAACATCTGGCTGAGTGAGCCGTTCACCTATCCGGACGCGCCCATCAATCAGGGCAAGACGCTCGATAAGATTCGGCTTGAGGACTTTATCGAGAAGTACGGCGAATGGTATCGCTACAAGGACTATGACGGCGATGGCGTGACCTACCGCACGGTTCCCGGCACGGATCATCCGCGCGCCGCCTATTTCACGCGCGGCACGGGTCATAACGAAAAGGCAACCTACAGCGAGCGCTCGGATGACTGGGTGAACAACCTGAAGCGGATTGAAACCAAATATGAAATGGCGCGTCCGCACCTGCCCCAGCCCGTCGTGGATTACGATGCCCAGAAGACGATCGCGATCATCAGCTACGGCTCGAACGACCCGGCGATCGCAGAGGCGCGCGATCTGCTGGCGGCGCAGGGCATTCAGACGAACTACATGCGCATCCGCGCGCTGCCGCTGGCGGACTCGGTAAACGAGTTCATTTTCAAACACGACCGCGTCTACATGGTTGAGAACAACTTCGATGGGCAGATGGCGCAGATCATCCGCATGAATACCGCGCGCAGCACCGAGCATATGGTGTCGCTGGCGCTGGGCGATACGCTGCCGATGACCGCGCAGTGGCTGACCGATCAGATTACGCAGAGGGAGAATTAGGAACATGGCGAACGCGCTCGGTCTCGAAAGAGCAGACTACAGGGGTGTTCAAAGCACGCTGTGCCCCGGCTGCGGTCACGACTCCATTTCCAACCAGATCATCAGCGTCGCCTACGATATGGGCCTGCCGATGCACCGCGTCATCAAGCTGAGCGGCATCGGCTGCTCCAGCAAAACGCCAGCCTATTTCCTGGGACGTTCGCATGCCTTTAATGCGGTGCATGGACGCATGCCGTCCGTCGCCACAGGGGCCACTCTGGCAAACAGCGATCTGATCGCCATGGCGGTCAGCGGCGACGGGGATACGGGCAGCATCGGACTGGGGCAGTACAAGCACCTGATCCGCCGCAACGTGCCGATGGTCTACATCATCGAAAATAACGGCGTATATGGGTTGACGAAGGGTCAGTTCAGCGCGACCGCCGACGAAGGTCAGAAGCTGAAGTATTACGGGCTGAACGAGCTGCCCGCCATTGACCTGTGCCTGGAGGCAGTGGTCGGCGGATGCACCTTTGTGGCACGCAGCTTCTCTGGCGACAGCAAGCAGGTTCAGGCGCTCCTGAAGGCGGCGCTCAGCCACCGCGGAACCGCCGTCCTCGATATCATCAGCCCCTGCGTGACGTTCAACAATGCGCCCGACAGCAACAAGAGCTATTCATACGGCAAGGAAAACGAGATCCCGCTGCACGAGATCGACTTCATGCCGAAGGGTTATGTTGCCCCGCGCGAGGAGATCACGGCGGACTATGCCGAGGGTCAGATGATCGAGGTCGAGATGCACGACGGATCGATCGTGCGGCTGAAGAAACTGGACAAGGGGCATGATCCGCGCAATCGCCTCGAAGCGATCCAGGTGCTGGAGCAGGCACAGCGCGAGCAGTTGTTCCTGACCGGGCTGCTCTACTACGAGGAGCCGCGTCCGGTGCTGATCGACACCCTGCACGTGGTCGAAACACCGCTGGCATCGCTGCCGCAGGAAAAGCTGCGTCCATCCCGGGAAGCGCTCGACGAACTGATGAAGAGCTATATGTAAACCCCGGCGGCGTGGCGAGAAAAAAAGAGAGGTTCCGACAGCTTCGGGGACCTCTCTTTTTTTGCTGCTATTCCCTGCTGCCGCTGCCTTCTTCAACCAGCAGACGGCGAAGCACCTTGCCGACGAAGCTCTTAGGCAGTTCCTCGCGAAATTCGATGTCCCAGGGCACGGCATATTCCTGAAGGCGGCGCTTGCAGAAACTGATCAGCTCGTCCTTTGACAGGCTGCTGCCCGAACGGGGCACAATGTATGCCTTGACCCGCTGCGCATCCGGATCGTCCAGCGTCAGGCCGACCACAGCCACTTCCTTGACGCCCGGATGTTCATACAACACTTCCTCCACATCACGCGGATAGACCTGAAATTTGCCCGCCAGGATCATTTCCTTGCGCCGGCTGATGATCGTGAAGAAGCAGTCCTCATCCATACGGGCGATATCCCCGGTCAGCAGCCAGCCATCCTCACGGAGGACAGCGCGCGTCTCTTCCGGCATGTTCCAGTAACCGCTCATCACCTGCGGACCGCGCACCGCCAGTTCGCCGATCTGCCCGGCCGGCAGCGGCTCGCCCGTCACCAGATCGAGGATCATCGCTTCCGTTCCCGGCAGCGGCACGCCGATACTGCCGACCTTGCGCGTCCCGCTCAACGGATTGGCATGGGTGACCGGCCCCGCCTCAGTCAGCCCGTACCCCTCAACCAGCCGTCCTTTGGTGAGCTTTTCAAACGCCTCGGCAACTTCAACCGGCAGCGGCGCAGCGCCAGAAATGCAGGCTCGAATACTTTTGATGCCGTAGCGGCGCACTTTTCTGAACTGGTTGATCGCCATATACATCGTCGGGACACCGGGAAAGAGCGTTGGCTTATGTCGCTGGATATTCCTGAGCACGTCTTCCGTCACAAAATTCGGCAGAACCACCATCTTGGCTCCAAGCGTGATAGGGACGTTCATGGCGGCCGTCATGCCGTAACTGTGAGAGAATGGCAGCACACTCAGCACACATTCCTCGCCTTCGCGCAGATCGCTGATCCAATGCCGTGTCTGAAGCGCATTGGCGACCAGCGCCCGATGACTGAGCATGACTCCTTTGGGGGCATCCGTCGTGCCGCCCGTATACTGGATGACCGCGAGATCCTCCGGCTCGGTCTCAACGCGGGGCTGCGTCACGGGGAATTCCTTCAGCAGTGCCCGCCAGGCATATTCTCCACGGCGAAGCTCGGTCAGTTTATGCCCTTCCCGTTCCTCGCGGCGCAGGGAAAAAGCCAGTTTCTGCGGCGCGCCCATATATTCCTTGACGCTGGTGAAGATGACTGCCTTCAGATCGGTGCGATCACGAACCTCGCGGGCGGTTTGCTGATACAGTGTCAGCGTGATCAGGATAGTTGCCCCGGAATCGGCGATCTGCCGCTGAATTTCCGACCGCTCATTGACCGGGCTGGTGGATACCACCACGCCGCCAGCCTTCAGAACAGCAAAATAGGCGATGATGAACTGGGGGGTATTGGGCATCAGCAGCATGACGCGCACGCCTTTATCCACACCCAGAGAGCGGAGCGCGTTGGCAAGCCGATTGGCATCCTGATCCAGTTGGCGATAAGAAAGCGTCCCGCCGATGAATGCCACGGCGGTGCGCCCGCCGAAGCGCCGCACGGTGCTGTGCAGCAGGCGGTGCAGCCCACGATTGGGGAAGCCCAGCGTCGTCGGGACTCCCTTGTCATAATGACGCATCCACGGACGCTCAAAGGCCATGGCGACACGTCCACGATGACTGCGCCAGACCGCGGAATCAACATTTTCGCCCAGAAAGCGGGTAATCGCCCGGTTGACAGCGTCTGCGCGTTCCAGCGGCACAAGGTGGCTGCTCACGCCGATATTGACATCTTCAGCATCCGGGATCGCCCGCGCCACCTTTTCAAACTCCGCGGCTGGGTAGACCTGATCGCGCTCGCCGCGGATCACCAGCGCGGGCATCCGCAGGGCGCGCAGCATATCCCATCCATCATAGGGCTGCATTGCATTGAAGAACAGATATTTGAGCACATGCGCCTCGGCAGCCAGTTGTTTGCGCACCAGCCGCCGGATCGGGCGCATGATCGGCAGCGGAAGCTTCAGCGCCGCCCGCCCTGCCGGAAAGAGATCATAAGTGCCGGTCGTGGCGATCAGCACCAGATGTGTCAGCGCTTCAGGGCGGCGCCAGGCAAATGTCGTCGCAATCGCGCCGCCAAAAGAATGCCCCACCAACACGAACGGGAGCCTGACATTCAGCCGGGCGATCAGCGCATCGAGATCTGCCTGCATTTCATCCATGTCATAGCGGGAATACGGCGCGTCTGACCGATCATGTCCGCGCAGATCGTAGGCGATGACCCGGTAGTTATCGCTGAAGGCTTTGAGCTGATTCTTCCACTGCATCGCGTAGCCGCCAAAGCCGTGGATGAAGACCATCGTCCCCACCGGGTTTTCCGGCATCACCTCGATATAGCTCAGCCGAACCGGCGGCTCTTCGGAAACGAGCAGTTCCTCGCGATACAGCTCAAGATCGACTTCCACAGTAAATAACCCTTTTTATAACCAACAACAGCTTTCTTTATGGTTGATTATACGCGCTTGTCGGCAGATTGCATTTCGGCTTACAGAGCGGTAATCTCCCGAACATGCGCCGGCTTTCTCCATCTCACCTTTCAACGAAGCGAGGACAACACGCATGACCGACTATTTCCGCAAGGATGTTGCCGCCACACTCGCCGAACTGAACACCGACTCCCATCGCGGCCTCAGCCAGGCAGAAGCTGCGCGCAGGCTCGCCGAAGTCGGACGGAACACACTCCCCCGCGAAGGCGAGCGCAGTCTGCTGAAGGTCATCATCGGCCAGTTTGCCAACATCATGGTGCTGGTGCTGATCGCAGCGGCAGTGATTTCGCTCCTGCTCGGCGATGTCAAGGATATGATCGTCATCCTCGTCATTGTGGTGCTGAACGCGCTGCTCGGAACTTACCAGGAATACCGTGCCGAGCAGGCGCTGGCGGCCCTCAGCGCGATGCAGGTTCCGACAGTGCGCGTGCGCCGTGATGGCGAAGTACACCCCATCAGCGCCGAAGAGATCGTGCCGGGCGATATTGCGCTTTTGCAGGAAGGCGATCGAGTCCCTGCCGATGGACGGGTGATCACCAGCATCAACCTTCAGGTGGAAGAAGCGATGCTGACGGGTGAATCGCACGCCGTTTTCAAGGAAACCGGCGCAATCGATAAAGCCGATGTGGCGCTGGGCGACCGCATCAATATGGTCTTTATGGGGACAGCGGTTACGTATGGGCGCGGCGAATACGTTGTCACCGATACCGGGCTGAAGTCGCAGCTTGGCAAAATTGCAGCCATGCTGATGGGCGTTGACGATGCCGAAACGCCGCTTCAGCGCCGGCTTGATCATCTGAGCAAGCTGCTGGTGCGCGGTGCGATCGCAATCGTCGTGGTCGTTTTCATCGTCGGCATCCTGCGCGGCATCCCCGCCAACGAGATGCTGATCAGCGCGATCAGCCTTGCCGTTGCTGCTGTGCCGGAAGGTCTGCCCGCCGTCATCACGATCAGCCTGTCTCTCGGCGCTGCCCGGATGGTCAAGCGCCATGCGCTGATCCGTCGTCTCCCCGCAGTTGAAACTCTCGGCTCGGTCACGACGATCTGCTCGGACAAGACCGGCACACTCACGCGCAACGAGATGACCGCCACGCTGCTGGCGCTCCCCGGACACGAAGATGTGGTCGTCACCGGGATCGGATACCAGGCAGAAGGCGAATTTCTGGAAAATGGCGACCGCCGCCTCGATCCCCACAAGGATATGGCAGTCGGACGGTTTCTGCGCGCGATGGCGATCAGCACCGATGCCTTTATCGACACCGACGAAAACGGCAACCCGATCGTCGTCGGCGATACCACCGAAGGCGCACTGGTCGTTGCGGCGCAGAAAGTCGGCTGGACGCGGGAAGCCCTTGAACGCGATCTGCCGCGTGTGGCAGAGCTGCCATTCAGCAGCGACCGCAAGGCGATGACGACGATACACGATCTCGAATCGGACGAAAACCGGCAGATGTTTACCGATCAGCCATACATCGCCTTCACCAAAGGAGCGCCGGACCGCCTGCTGGAATGGGCGAAATACGAGCACCTTCCTGAAGGGCGCGTCGAACTCACGCCAGAGCGGCGCTCCGTCTGGGAACGTAAAATCAATCAGATGGCATCGGAAGGGCTGCGCGTGCTGGGCATCGGCTATCGCGAACTGGCGTCCGTGCCGGAAAAAATCACTCCCGAAATCGAAAGCGATCTGACACTGCTGGGGCTGATTGGCATTCTCGATCCGGCACGCCCGGAAGCGCGGAATGCCGTCAAAGTCGCGCGTGAGGCGGGCATCCGCCCGATCATGATCACGGGCGATCACGCGCTGACCGCTGAAGCAATCGCCAGCGATCTCGGCATCATTGAGCGCGGGACCAAAGCGATTACCGGCAGCCAACTGGAGAAGATGGATGACGCCCAGATCAGAGAAGCGCTGAAAACCACCTCGGCGTTCGCGCGCGTCTCGCCAGAACACAAACTCCGCCTCGTCAAGACGCTGCAAGAAAGCGGAGAAGTCGTCGCCATGACTGGCGACGGCGTCAACGATGCGCCTGCGCTCAAACAGGCCGATATCGGCGTGGCGATGGGCATTACCGGCACAGAGGTGAGCAAGGGCGCGGCAGACATGGTGCTGACCGACGATAACTTCGCCTCAATCGTCGCTGCCGTTGAAGAAGGGCGCGTCATTTACGACAATCTGCGTAAATTCGTGCTGTTCCTGCTCAGTTCAAATGTCGGCGAAATCCTGGTCATGTTCGTGGGTATTCTGATCGGCCTGCCGATCCCGCTGCTCGCTATCCAGATTTTGTGGGTGAACCTGGCAACAGACGGTTTGCCGGCGATCGCGCTCGGCTTCGAGCCGGGGGAACCTGATGTGATGAAGCGGAAACCGCGTCCCACCGATGAAAGCATCTTTGCGCACGGAGTCGGGCGGAAGATCATCTGGCGCTCCGTCCTGCTTGCCGCGCTGACCCTGTTTGCCTTTGTGATCGCCCACACCAGCAGCGGACTGGATCCCTTCAGCCGCACGCGCGGCATTGAAAATCTCTCTCGTGAACAGTTAATTGCGCTGGGCGCTGAAGGGGAAGTGCCCGACAACTGGGACTCTCTGAACACGGTGCAGCGGGTGGCGCTGGCACTGCGCCAATCCGAAACGGCTGAACAGGATGGTCATGGGGAAAGTTCTGAAAATGAGCTGCTCGCCGCGCTGGAAAAGGGTCCGCGCACGATCGCGTTTACAGTGCTTGCCCTGGGGCAGCTCTTCCACGTCCTGTCCATCCACGCCGGCGATCATCTGTCCGTGTTTAAGGCAGGATTCCGCCGCAATCGGTTCATGCTCTATGCCCTGCTGATCACCGTTGGGCTGCAACTGCTGGTGATCTACCTGCCCTTCCTTCAGCAGACGTTTGAAACCACACCGCTCAGCCCGCTGCAACTGATCTTCACGGTAGCGGTCGCTTCTGGGATCATGTGGGTGATCGAGGCTGAGAAGTTCATTCGCCAGCGGCGCGCGCCTGCGCACGTCTGACGGCGCATCTGCTGATCAGCATACAAAAAAAACCAGCCCGTCGTGAATCCGACGGGCTGGCTGATTCCCGGAGATGCAGACAACTATGCAGAAACGGGTTTGTTTTGCAGGATGCCTTCGATACGCTGGTTGATCTCATCGGTGATCTTTACGTCGAGAGCCTTCAGATTCTCATCGACGTGATGCGGCTTGGTTGCGCCGGTGATCGCGCTTGCCACATGCCGATTCTTCAGCGTCCATGCCAGCGCCAGCGCTGCGGGAGTTGTGCCCATTTCCTGCGCCAGCGCCGTAATGCCGCGCGCCTTTGCGACGCGCGCTTCCGAAATCTGCTGGGCAAACCATTCCTTATCCACACTGTTTGCGCGGCTGTCTTCCGGGATGCCGTCGTTATACTTGCCCGTCAGAACGCCCTGAGCAAGCGGACTCCAGACGACCAGGCTCATGCCGTGGCGTTCCATGGCGCGTTCCAGGTCTCCTTCCACCACGTCACGATCGAGCATGTTGTAGAGCGGCTGTTCAACCACCGGGCGCGTCGCGTTGATGGCTTTGACAACTTCATAGGCATCATCAATGTTCTGCGCCGTCCACATACTGGTTCCCCAGTACAGCACCTTGCCCTGCTGGATCAGGATCTCAATGGCGCGGATGGTTTCCTCCAGCGGCGTATCCGGATCAAAACGGTGACAGAAGAAGATATCCACATATTCCATGTTGAAGCGCTTGAGCGAGGCATTCACCGACTCGATCAAATGCTTGTGCGATAAACCACGATCGTTGACATTATCGCTCATCGGCCAGTAGGCTTTCGTGCTGACCACCAGATCGCTCCGCTTGTGATCCTTCAGCGCGCGCCCCACCAGTTCTTCAGCACGACCATGCGCATAGATATCCGCAACATCGATGAAATTGACGCCTTTCTCGATAGCACGATGAATGCAGGCGATGGCATTGTCTTCCTCTACACGGCTGCTGCCATACGTCAGCCATGCGCCGAGCGAAATGGCGCTGACCTGCAGGCCGGACGTTCCAAGTCTTCGATATTCCATCTTCCATTTTCCTCTCAGTAAAGGAATATTCGTCACCGGGCAGTGAGTATAACAAACACGGTCATCGAGACCAATCCGCCCGGTCAGCCGGGAATGATTGACAAATGTCGAAGACTAAACCCTCGCAAAATGCTACGGAAATGCAATAGAATGGTGAAAGTTTTCGGGAACAGGGATTACAGCGTGTCGAAAGACGCCGTTCGCATTGCGCCATCGGTCATTGCCGCTGATTTCACCCGCCTCGGCGAGCAGCTTCGTGAGGCGGAAGCAGCCGGCGCTGATCTGCACCATGTCGATATCATGGACGGGCACTTCGTCCCCAACATCACGTTCGGCGCAGATATCGTCCGCGCCATCCGCCGGTCAACGACGCTCGAACTGGACGTACACCTGATGATCAGCGAGCCAGACCGCTATCTGAGCGCCTTTGCCGAAGCAGGCGCGAACGTGATCAGCGTTCACTATGAGGCATGTACGCATCTTCATCGCACGCTGACCACTATCCACAGCCTCGGCTGCCGGGCAGGTGTCGCCATCAATCCCCATACCCCCGTTGCCATGCTCGCAGATATTCTCGATGAGATCGATGTCATCCTGCTGATGACGGTAAATCCCGGTTTTGGCGGGCAGACTTTCATTCCCGCCATGCTGCATAAAATCGAGCAGGCGCGCCGCCTGATCGATGCCCATCAGAAACCTGTCGAAATCGAGATTGATGGAGGGGTAAATACGGAAACAGCCGCGTCAATCACACAGGCAGGCGCAACCATCCTGGTCGCGGGAACCGCATTGTATCAAAGCCCCACGGGCATGCGATCTGCGATCGATGCGCTGCGCGCCAGTGCGTTAACATCTGATGGATAACAGGCAACAAAAAAGCCGAGGACTTGTTCCCTGGCTTTTTCGTGTTTGCCCGTTCTGGCTAAACCTTGGAGAGCGCCTTGATGCACTTGGTGCACAGGTCCTTCCGCACCCAGCGACCGCTCTCAAAGACGCGCACACGCTGGATGTTCGGCAGGAACTTGCGACGAGTAGCGCGCATCGAGAAGCTCCGCTGGTTGCCAAACATGGGTTTCTTGCCGCAGCTTGCGCAGACCGCCATGTTGTTACCCTCAGACACAATACGCAATCAAGCCGAACCGATTGACAGGATGCTATCATAAGCCCCGGTGAGAAACAAGGGCGGTAAGCCGGGGTCTTCATTGAAAGCCGCCATCGAGTTCCGAGGAATTCCACATGTCTACAATGATTACGCGGCAGGTTTTTAGAGATAATGCCAACCTTGTTGTCGATGGATTTTTGATTAAACAGCTTTTTGGCGCAGGTCTGATCTGGCTGGAACACAATAAGGAACGGGTCAACCGTCTGAATGTGTTTCCCGTGCCGGACGGAGACACGGGCACGAATATGTACCTGACGATGCGCAATGCCTACAAGGAAATTGCAGGCATGGAAGAAAGCCATGTCGGCAAGCTGAGCAGCGCTATCGCTCGCGGTGCGCTGAAGGGCGCGCGCGGCAACTCCGGCGTGATCCTCTCACAGCTCTTTGCCGGGACGGCGAGCGTCCTTGAGCAGCATGACAGGCTGACCGCGCCACTGTTTGCAGAGTCGCTGCGCGAAGCGGTGAATTACGCCTACCGCGCGGTCGAAAAACCGGTTGAGGGCACTATCCTCACCGTTGCCCGCGAAATGATGGAATCGGTCACCGAGCGGCAGGAACGCGACCAGGACCTGGTGCTGCTGCTCAAACGGATGCTCTTCGCCGGGCGCGCCGCCCTCCGCAAGACGCCTGATATGCTGCCTTTGCTCAAAAAAGCAGGCGTCGTTGACAGCGGCGGCGCGGGGCTGATCTACATCTTTGAAGGCATGCTGCGCTCCCTGTGTGGCAAGGAACTGACACCCGCAGAAATGAACGCGGTGACCGACGTGGCAGAGCCGGCTGTCGTCAGCGAGAGCGTCGAAACCTGGCAGGATGCGCTGGTTCCGGAAGATGAGCTGGGTTACGGCTATGACGTGCAGTTTTTGATGCGCGGCAGCAACCTCAACATCGATGAAGTGCGCGCCGCGATCCAGGCGATGGGCTGGTCTACGCTGGTGGTCGGCGATAACAGCCTGATCAAGGTGCATGTTCACGTACACAACCCCGGCGAGCCGCTGAGCTACGCGATCAACTATGGGGCCAGCCTTGATGATATCGTGGTCGAGAATATGCAGGCGCAGTATGAGCAGTACGTTGATAATCGCGCCGGGCGGGAAGCTGAAATCCGCACCGATATCGTCGGCCCTGCCCCGATCGTGGTCGCCAGTGGAGACGGGCTGAAGCAGCTTTTCATGGAAGCAGGAGCTGCTTTTGTCATCGCCGGCGGGCAGACCATGAATCCTTCAACGGGCGACTTTCTCGACGTGATCAATCTGCTGCCGAATGAGGAAATCATCCTGCTGCCGAACAACAAGAATGTCCTGCTGGCGGCGCAGCAGGCAGCGCGCGAAGCCGAGGCAAATGGCCGGCGGGTTCGTGTGGTCAGCAGTACGACAGTGCCTCAGGGGATCGTGGCGATGGTCGAATATGCCAACCAGATGCTGGAGGAGACGCCGCCACCGCTGGACGTGATCGTGGATGCCATGACTCATGCCCTGCCCCATGTCCAGACCTGCGAAATCACCAATGCGACACGCGATGTGGAACTCGACGGGCTGACCGTGCGCGCAGGTCAGTACATCGGCCTGCTCAACGATACCCTCGTCACCAGCGCTGACGATCTCGCGACGGCGACTGCACAGCTTCTGCGCCGGGCAAACGCTGACAAATATGAGCTGATCACGTTCTACTATGGTTCGGATACGAGCCAGCACGAAGCAGAGATGCTGGCCGCCTCTCTGAGCGAGGAATTCTCGGCACAGGAAATCCGGGTGCTGCCGGGCGGGCAGGCGCTGTATCCGTTTATCATCAGCGTTGAATGACGACGTATCGCTAGCATGCCCAATTTCCATATCGTATCCGACAGCGGAGCGCATTTCCCGCATCCGCAGTCCGCAGCGGAAGCCGGAATCACTATCGTGCCCTTTCGCCTGCTTATAGGCGACCGAATTTATCGAGAAGGCGTCGATATCTCGAACGATGAGGTCTTCAGGCAGCTCACGGGCAAGACGCAGCCGCCGAAACTCATCCCGCCAAGTGTCGAGGATTACCTCGCTGTTTTCCAGAAAATCGGGCCGGCGAGCGCTGGCATTATCTCCGTGCATATGTCAAAGGAGATCTCGCAGAGCTGGCATCACGCAAAAGCCGCCGCTGATCAGCTCAGCGGTCAGTGCCCGATGCTGATCTTCGACTCGCAGACGCTGAGCGCTGCACAGGCGATGATCGTCAGGGTAGCAGCAGAGGCGGCGAAAACGGCAGCCTCTCTCGATGAAATCGTCCAGACGCTGCGCGCTGCCGTAGAACACATTTATTCGGTATTCTATGTCGAAAATACTGACTTTCTGCTCCACAATGGGATCATGGAGCCAGCACACGCTATTCTGAGCACCCTGCTGGGCGTCAAACCGCTGATCACCGTTGAACATGGGCGGCTGGTTCCGATGGAGAAAGTCAGGACTCGTGCCCAGGCAGTCGAGCGGCTGGTTGAATTTGCCATCGAATTCACAAATGTCATCGACGGGCAGGTCGTCCAGAATCGCCCCGGAAGCAGCGAACTCACACGCATGCTGCATGATCGGTTGGCGGTCGAGTTTCCCAGCCTGAAACTCACCCAGACAGTATTTGGTGCTTCGCTGGCGGCGCTGATTGGAGTCAATGCCACCGGTCTCATCATTTTAGAAGATCAAGAGGACAGGATTGAAGAAGATGACATTTAAGAAGATTCGTTTTGTGACTGACAGCACGTGCGATATTCCGGCTGATATCATCGCCCAGTATCAGATCGGCGTGGTTCCGTGCTACATCAACTTCAACAACAACAGCTATGCGGACGACGGAAAGGAAATCTCCCGCGATGACTATTACAGGCAGCTTCCGTCGATCCGTCCAGCGGCGACCACGTCAGCAATGCCCCCCGGCGTCGCTGAAGAAGTGATCATGGCGGCAGCAGAAGAAGCCGACCACGTCATCGTGATCACCGTCTCCAGCAAGCTCAGCGGGGTGTATAATGCGATGAAGCTGGGCGCAGGCAAGCTGCCCGAAGACAGGTACACGATGGTAGACAGCGAATCGCTGTCGATGGGTATGGGCTGGCAGATCATCTATGGCGCAGAAACCGCCGAAAAGACAGGCGATGTTCAGCAGGTGCTGGAGATCATGGAGCGTGTCCGCCAAAAATCGATGCTCTTTGCCGGGCTGCAAACGCTCGAATATCTGCATCGCAGCGGCCGCGTAAGCTGGGCAGCGGCGGGCATCGGCGCGCTGCTTCAGATCAAGCCGATCGTCGGCGTCACGCGCGGTGAAGTCAAAAACATTACGCGGGTGAGGACGTTCAGCAAGGCGATCGATGAGCTGGTTCGCGTTGCCCATGAATATGCCCCGCTGGAGCGCCTGGCTGTGCTCTACACCAATGACGAGAGCGGCGCGCAGGATCTGAAGGAACGGCTCAAGGATATCGCCCCTGCTGAAACGATTGTATGCAGTATCACGCCCACGATCGGGACGCATATCGGTCCCGGCGGGCTGGGCATCGTCCCGGTGAGCAAACTCTAGTTCAGGAAACACGACGGTAAGGAATTATGCCCTCAGCACTTGAAACGCTGGTCAAGGTACTTAAGCTCGAACGTGATCATGGGTATTCCAACAAGGCGATGGTAGGTGGTCTCAGCGCCTTCAGCGGCGGTTGGGCGGCGCAGGCGCATGCCCAGGCGCGCAGACCGGAACATCACGCGCTCGTGGATGAGCTGAGCGATCGCCTGCGCGATTACGACCAGGCCCCCCGTGAAGATCGGCACGCGCTGGTGAATTACCTGCTGGAGCGGATCGTCGGCAGAGCGCCGATGCCTGCCGAATATCAGTCACGGCTTGAGGAATATGCCCGGCGCATGGCTGAGGGTTTTTATCCAGCTCCGAGGTTCCCGGAAAACGAACGTGAACCCGCAGTTCAGCGCGGGCAGCCCGGTGGTCGCCCAGAACAGGGCGAACGCAGGGAAAATGAGCGGCGCGAACGCCCGGATCGCAGAGAACGCCGCAGCCGTGAAGCGCCGCCCACCGCGAAACAGGCTGACTCTGCCTCATCGCCATCTGGTCAGACGCCGGGCAGCGGCGCTGGAAATCAGCAGAACAGACCGCCAAAAGGCGATCGCGGGCAGCAGGAACGCAAAGGCGGGCAGAAACAGAATCAGCCGCAGGCGCAGAAATCACGCAAGGATCAGGGGCGCAGTCAGCCGCGCCGGGAAGACGGCACAAGTTCCGAGCGTGAGAACATCGGTGGTGGCCGGCCAGACGAATTCAACGGGATGGAATACGAATTCCGCGGAGGTTCCGGCGTTCTGGATCTGCCAGCGCGCCCGCAGCTCACACGGGTTCCGCGAGCGCCGCGCAGGGCGATGTCCAAAGAGGAAGCCGCCGACATCCTGCAAGGATTGAACGCAGATGTCGAGACGATCAATGGCGTCGGCGAGAAGATGGCGGAACTGCTTCACCGCGTGGGAATCCGCACGATCAACGACTTCCTTTTCTATCTGCCGCGTCGCTACGATGACTACACGCAGCTTCGGTATATCGCCCGTCTGACTGAAAACGAACTGGTGACCGTGATCGGAACGGTCCGCACGACGCAGGTACGGATCGCCCAGCGCGGAAGGCGTGACTTCGTGCTGACGCTCGACGACGGCACGGCGCAGATGGAGGTCATCTTTTACGGGCAGTTCTTCCTCAACCGCGTCTTTCGTGAGGGGCAGCAGGTCGTCCTGCGTGGTCGCGTGAGCCGCTACCGATCGCAGTTTCAGCTCGTGAACCCGGAATATGAGATCGTCGATCCTGAGGATCTGCGCCTTGCCAGCATCGTGCCAGTCTACCCTCTGACCGAGGGGCTGTCGGGTCGCTGGATGCGGCGGACGATGAGCCGTGCCATCGAGTACTGGGCAGAACGACTGCCAGACTATATACCTGAAGGCACACTCGAACGAACCGAGCTTGCCGATCTGGGCTGGGCGCTCAAAAACATCCACTTCCCGGAAAGCTTTGAGCATTTGCACCATGCCAAGCGCCGCTTCATCTTCGATCAACTGCTGCTGCTTCAGCTCGCTATCCTCGGCAACCGCCGTATCTGGCAGTCTGAGCCGGGAATCCCGCTCCAGACAGACGATGCTGCGCTGGAAAGTTTTATCGCGTCGGCATTCCCCTATCCACTGACGGGCGCACAGCGCCGCGCCATCCATGACATCCGCCGGGATATCGAACGACCTGTGCCGATGAATCGGCTGCTTCAGGGAGATGTCGGCGCGGGTAAGACGGCTGTGGCGGCCGCTGCCATGGTAATGGCGTTCATGAACGGCAAACAGAGCGCGCTCATGGCCCCGACCGGGATTCTGGCTGAACAGCACTACCGCAACCTGAGCGCCATGATGGAGCGCTTCCCGGCGGAGATTGGCCAGGACATCGGCCTGAACCAGATTGGCTATCTCTTTGTGCTGGACAATGAGCAGGATTTTGAGCAGTTTAAGCGCAATGTGGCTTTGCAAAACAGCCTGGGAATTGAGTCGCGGGTGCTGTCGGTGGAGGAGATTCGGCAGCGCGTGCCGCTGCTCAACCTGGAAGGCGTTGTTGGCGGGACAATTTATGAGTGCGACGGCCTGGCCGACCCCAACAGCATTGTTCAGGGGTATATCAATAAGCTGCGCCAAATGCGGCAAGCCAATTACCAACAACCAATTACCTTGCTCAATGACATCACAGTAACGAATGTGCGAATGGCGAACAACAAGGTTCAAGCAGTGGTTATGCCTGTCGGCGAAATTGCCACCGAAACCATCGTCATTGCCGCCGGGGCCTGGTCGGGCCAATTTGGGGCGATAGTGGGGGTAGACATCCCCATTGTGCCGGTGCGCCGCCAGATTGCCGTAACCACCCCCATCCCACAACTGCCGCCGGATTTTCCCTTTGTGCTGTTCTTTGGGCAGTCGCTCTATTTTCACCCCGAAAGCGGGCAAAGCATCCTTACCGGCAAATCCAACAGCCGCGAGCCGGTCGGCTTTAACCAAGAGGTTGACCCGCGCTGGACCGAAACCCACCTGATGGAAGCCATGCATCGCTTCCCGCTGTTGGAGCAGGCCGGCCTGCTGAGCGAATGGGCCGGGCTGTACGAGGTCACCCCGGATGAGCAGGCTATTTTGGGCAAGCTGCCGGGGGTGGAAGGGGT
>SZPD01000027.1 GCA_030263515.1 Anaerolineae bacterium CFX9
GTGTTGGGTTGAAATTAATACAAAATCAAGTTTAATCTGAAAATAGGGTAAAAAATTGAGCGAGTCTCTGGCAGACTCGTTTTTGATTCGTTAAAATTAAAACTGACCGTCCAGAAAAGTATATCTGTTAATTTCTGCTGGGTGGTTTTTTATTGGGAACTAAAGAAATCTCGCAGGTTTTAAGGACAGTCATTGTCTCAGTTCTGGCATGCTTTCGCCGCTGATCTCTATCGACAAGTGCCTGATTCAGATTCAGCACGGGTGATTATTTTTCATCCGGTCTTGCCCTATAAGCGCTTCGTCCTTTCTCGTTTGCTGACCGACTCTGTGTATGTTCGCCTGCATGGGCAGGGACTCGATGTGGATGCAGTTCGCCATCAGATTGACCTGATGGTAGCGCATCAGAAGCCGCCTCCGGGCAAATCTCTCGTCGTTGATGAGGGTGACCGCATCGAGGCAGCCGCTTTTATGGATTATGTGCGCGATTTTCTGAGCAGCAGCTATTTTGTGCGCCTGTTCATCTTTCTGCGAACGCTGCATGCCGAGCTGGATACAGCACTTGGCGCGGGTGGCGATCCGCAGGTCATCCTGCTGCGTCATCATGAGTCTAAAAGATCGGCTCAGCCGCCTGAAGAACGAAAGTCAGTTCTGGATGTTTTCGGTTTTGGACGGGGACAGGTGTTCGTCAATGGACGGCATATCACCCGCTGGGATGGTGAGCAGACCCGCAAGCTGTGCTTTCTCCTGATCGATCATGCCGGTGGCATCTCTCGTGAACAGATCGTCGAACGCCTGTGGAATGCGACGATGCTGAAGAAGGCGACCAACCTTTTTCATGTCACCAAGACCAAGCTCAAGGAGAACCTCTTTGAGGGACAGGAGGATAAACCCGATCTCGTTCACAACGTGCGCGGCGTATACCGCATCTCCTCCAGTATCTACCTGAACTATGATGTGGCCGAGTTTGAAACGCTGCTGGAACGGCTGGAAGGACTGCCAGATCATCATGCAGATGCCGGGCTGCTGAGCCATGTGCTGTGTCTCAGCCGGCGGGATTTTCTCACAGGCTTTCGTGACGGATGGGTACGCCAGCGGCGAGACACGCTGCGTCGTCGAAAAGCGGTACTGCTCATGAGAATGGCGCGCCGCGCCCTTGCCAGCGGCGATCAGCACGGTGCGCTGGCATTTTTACTGCGCGCCGCGAGCCTCGATCCCGTTCGCGAAGATATCGCGCGCCAGGCGATCGAACTCTGCCGTGATCTGCGTCGTTCTGCAGAGGCAGGGCGCATCTTTGCCAGATACGCGCAGGAACTCGATCGCCAGTATCAGCTTGCGCCCAGCGCGGAACTTCGGGCGCTGGTTGAAACGATCAGGCGACAGATGCCTTAACCTGCCACTTCTGCCTCAGGCTCAGCCCCCAACTCAGGCTCAGCCACAAGCGGCTGGAAGGTGACCACCGCTTCCACCATTTCCTTGCCAAACAGACTGATGATCGATTCCCCTTTGCCTGCGCGGCGTGCCGCTGGTACGGCGCTGAACCGGAGCGATTTGGGACGGTGCTTGCTGGTCAGCACGATCAGGGTCTCTCCCGGCATACCGACGGCGCTGGCCGCAATCGCGCTGCCATCGCCCGGCAGCTTCATGGCGATCACCCCGCTGCCCGCTCGTCCCTGTGAGGGATACTCGCTGAGCGGCGTCTGTTTTGCGATGCCGGACGCCGTAATCGTCACCAATACCCCCTGTTCCTGAACCACTGACGCTCCAACCACGGTATCCTCGATTTTGAGCAGCGGCTCGGCGGCGAGCTTGATGCCTCGCATACCCCCGGCCCCCATGCCAGTTGGGCGAACATCGCTTTCCCTGAAGCGGATCGCCTGCGCCTGTGCGGTCGTCAGGATGACTTCGTTTTCGCCGGTCGTCGTGAGGACCCAGCCCAGCCTGTCCCCGGATTCGATATCCATCACCTTGAACACATCCGAGCGCATACCCGGCAGATCGTCGATGCGCAGCCGCTTGACCTCTCCGCCACGAGTGGCGAAGAACAGGAAACCCTCACTCATACTGGCAGGCAGGCTGAGTACGCTGACGATCTCCTCGCCATTCTTGAATCCGCACAGGTCACGGAAGGACGTGCCATCGGCCGGGGCATGCGCCTGCGGGATCTGGTGCGCTGGAATGGTGGCGCAGTAGCCCTCGGCGGTGAACAGATACAGGATTTGTGAGGTGGTGCTTTGCAGGATGAAGCGCGGCGGTTCCTTGACATCCGCCGTGATGCGCGGCGGCTCTGCCTCGAAGGTGCGCGCCAGCTTGCCTTCCACATTGAAGGTCACCCAGGTTTCTTCCTGTGGCACGAGCAGATCAGCCCGCGAGACGCTGGTTGCCAGCCCATCGACGATGATCGTGCGCCGCGGCTGATTGTATGCCTGCTTGACCGTCTTGAGTTCTTCGGCGATCACGCCGCGCATCTTGACAGCGCTTGCCAGCAGGCTTTCGAGATAGGCGATCAGCTCCACTTTTTCCTTGTACTCATCCTCGATGGCTTTGCGTTCCAGCGCGGCCAGGCGGCGGAGCTGCAGATCGAGGATGGCGCGCGCCTGAATTTCAGTGCATTTCAGCAGTGATATCAGGTTGGTGCGCGCAGTATCGGCAGTGCGAGATTTGCGGATCGTCGCGATCACCTCATCGAGCATATCCAGCGCCTTGAGCAGCCCTTCAAGGATATGCGCCCGATCTCGTGCGCGCTTCAGTTCAAACTCGCTGCGCCTGCGGACGACTTCCAGGCGGTGATCGAGGTAAACGCGCAGCGCCTGCTTCAGGCTGAGGGTGCGTGGCTCGCCATTGACCAGCGCCAGCATGATGATGCTGAAGGTTTCCTGAAGGGGGGTGAGCTGGAAGAGCCGTTTGAGGACGGCTTCTGCCTCTGCGCCGCGCTGAAGCTCAACCGCAAGGCGCAGCCCCTGCCGATCGCTCTCGTCGCGCAGATCGGCAATGCCTTCCAGCTTGCCATCGCGCACCAGCGTGGCGATGCGCTCAATCAGCGCAGACTTGTTCGTCTGATACGGGATTTCGCTGACGATGATCCGGGACTTGCCACGCCCCATATCCTCGATGTGAACCTTGGCGCGCATCGTGATCTTGCCGCGCCCCGTTGCGTAGGCGGTCACCAGCGAGCCATCTTCGCTCTCGTCTTCTGCGTGATGATAGACCAGCCCACCGGTAGGGAAGTCTGGCCCCTTGATGAACTGCATCAGGTCGTGGACGGTAATTTCATCCATCGATTCCCAGTGATCGAGCATGTAGACGAGCGCATCGCAGACCTCGCCCAGGTTGTGTGGTGGAATGTTGGTGGACATGCCGACCGCGATACCCGAAGAGCCGTTCACTAGCAGATTGGGGATTGCCGCGGGCAGGACGGCAGGTTCGACGAGTGAGCCGTCAAAGTTCTCTACAAAATCCACGGTGTCCATGCTGATATCGGTCAGCAGTTCATCGCCGATCTCGGTCATGCGGGCTTCGGTATAGCGCATGGCGGCGGCCCCGTCGCCATCGATGCTGCCGAAGTTTCCCTGCCCATCCACCAGCGGGTTGCGCATCGAAAATTCCTGCGCCATGCGCACCAGCGATTCATAGACTGCGCTGTCGCCATGCGGGTGATACTTGCCCAGCACCTCACCGACGATACGCGCGCTTTTCTTGTACGGGCTGTCGGCACGCAAGCCCATGTCGTGCATCGCGTAGAGAATACGTCGGTGAACCGGCTTCAAGCCGTCACGCGCATCCGGCAGTGCGCGCGCTACGATTACGCTCATGGCATAATCGAGATAGGCGTCGCGCATTTCCTGACCGATATTCACTTGCCGAACATTGCCAAGCGTCGTCATATTCTCTCGCTCGTCTCAAGGGGCTTCCCGGAAAGGTATGCCGAATTGTAGGGAGATCTGTGGGTCGTGTCAACCGAAGAACATTGAACAGATGTTCTTATTATAGCACGAAACGCAGTCTCATGCTACGATGAGGATCATGAACAGACTACCGATAATCAAACGTGTACTCACTTGTTGGATTCCGCTGGTTTTCACGCTGATCGTTATCCCAGATTTATCGTTCGATTTCCAAAGAAAATTGGGAATTGATCCTGCTCTGAGGGGGGATATCCCAAGCCAAATGCAGGGTCAGGTTCAGGTTATCCCAACGCTGACGCCAACGCCGCCCGGAACCCCTGCCGCCCAGCCAACGCCGACGCTTACCTGGCGCGGTCCGATCATTGGCGGCGGCTATCAGGGTCCGCCGCAGCTCACCGCATCTCCGGTCACCGACTGGACGCCCGGCTCGCCCGTGCCGACGACACCCCCAGCCACCTTACCCGCTCCTGAGGTTGGCGCGCTGCCTAACCTGGATCCGAACCGGCTTGGTGTGCAGGTAGATATCAACCTGTCTGACGATGACTGGGCGGATGCGATGGCTCGCCTGGAAACACTCGGCGTGCAGTGGGTCAAGGTTCAGGTTCCGTGGCGCGATATGCAGCCCAGCGGGCCTGATCAGCGCGATGATCGCTTCTTCAGCATCGTTGAACGTCATATCGAGGATGCCAACCGGCGCGGTTTTGAGGTGCTGGTGAGCGTTGTGAAAGCTCCGGCCTGGGCCCGCTCTACCCAGGATGCTGATGGCCCGCCGGATGACCCGCAGACGCTGGCAAATTTCATCCGTCTGCTGTTTGACGAGATCAACGCGGGCGACCGGCCGGAAGATCGCGCTCTGTATGGCGAGTATATCGACGCGATCGAAATCTGGAATGAGCCGAATCTTCAGCGCGAATGGACGGGCAGGCTGCCTTTCAGCGGCGCGGGCTACATGCAGCTATTTGCGCCTGCCTATCAGGCTGTCCGTTCCTATTCATCAACAGTGCCCATCATCACGGCCGGGCTGGCCCCGACGGGAAACAATCCCGGCTCCGTGGATGACCGTGAATTTCTGCGCCAGATGTATGCTGCCGGGCTTGCCAATTACCCGGATGTGCTGATCGGCATCCATCCTTACAGTTGGGCGAACTCGCCGGATGCAGTCTGCTGTGGCACGCGCGGCTGGGATGACGACCCGCATTTCTTCTTCGCCGATACCCTGCGCGAATATCGCAGCATCATTGCCGCCGCCGGTCATAACACACGGATGTGGATCACGGAAGTAGGCTATGCCACGTGGGACGGCTTCCCGAATCAGCCGCCGCCGGGCAGTGAGTGGATGCGCTTCAACACGATGTGGGATCAGGCGAATTACACCCTGCGCATGGTGGAGCTGGCGCAGACCAGCGGTGATATCGAAAACGTCATCCTGTGGAATCTGAACTTTGCCGTTCTTTCCGGGCTGGTCGAAAATGCCGATGAACGCATCGCATACAGCATGATCGTGCCCGGAACGCTGTGCATCATCGAGCCGGGCAGCACTAACCGCACCGAGCGCCCGCTGTACTGGATGCTCTACGATGCGCTGCGGCCGGATATTCAACTGCCGGGCTACTGCGGCTGAGATCTGCTGCTCAAAAGCAAAGAGGGTCAGAACCACGCGGTTCCGACCCTCTTCTTTTTGCTGCCCCCCAGTGCGCAAAAGCGCGCTGAGGCATTCTAATTCTAATCCTCGTCGCTGCTGCTGCGGCGCTCGCGCTGCTCGCCTTCGCTGTCCTCGTCGTCAAGCACATCGGCGTCCACATCGAGCGCGCCCTGCGCCGCGAGACTGATCATCGGGGCGATCAGTTCACGATCCTGATAGGTGTGGAAACCCGTACCCGCCGGGATCAGCTTGCCGATGATGACATTTTCCTTGAGACCATAGAGCTTGTCGCTCTTGCCCTCGATGGCAGCGCCAGCCAGCACGCGGATCGTGTGCTGGAAGCTCGACGCTGACAGGAAGCTGTCTGTGCTGAGCGCGGCTTTGGTCACGCCGAGCAGGACGGGCACGCCAGCGGCAGGTTCCTTGCCTTCGTTGATCAGGTTTTCGTTGATCAGCACCAACTGGAGCTTGTCAACCAGTTCACCAGGCAGCAGATTGGAGTCGCCGCTGCGCGTGATCTGCACTTTGGACAGCATCTTGCGGATGATGATCTCAAAATGCTTGTCGGCGATATTCACGCCCTGCGAACGGTACACCTTCTGCACCTCGGAGAGCAGATACATCGCTGCCGCTTCTTCACCCTGAACACGCAGGATCTGGTGCGGGTTCTTCGAGCCTTCGGTCAATTGCTGACCCGGATGAACCTGAGCACCGTCATACGCATCCGGCAGCAGGCGCGCCGCCTGCGGGATTTCGTACTCCATTTCCTCAAGCTTCTCGTAGCGGATGAACAGCTTGCGCGTATCCGTTTCGAGATGAACCGTTCCGCCCATCTTCGCAACCAGCTTGTCGCCGGTGTCCTCGTCGAGCGCCAGGATCGTGCCGGCGCTGATCACGGCTTCATCGGCAACCTGAACCGTCCATCCGGCCGGGATGTCGTGTTCTTCGCTGAAGACTTCGGCGTTGACCACCGTCGCGATTCGCACGCCGTCCCGCTTGGACAGGCGGAGCGTGCCGCCAATATCTGTGACGACCGCTTCGCCCTTCGGCTTCTTGCGTCCCTCGAACAGCTCTTCCACACGCGGCAGACCGCTCGTGATGTCGCCACCCGCCGACGCCGTACCGCCAGTGTGGAATGTGCGGAGCGTCAACTGCGTGCCCGGTTCGCCGATCGACTGCGCCGCAATGATGCCGACGGCCGTGCCGATCTCAACCATTTCGCCACGGCCGAGGTCACGCCCGTAGCACAGGGCGCAGATGCCATGCACCAGCGCGCAGGTCATCGGGCTGCGGACGGAAACCTCTTCAATGCCGGACTTCTCCAGCACATCGGCGATCTCTTCATCGATCATGCCGTTGCGCGCAACGATCAGCTCGCCCGTCTTCGGATGATAGGTGTCTTCAGCGGCGCAGCGCCCCAGGACGCGCTCATAGAGCTTCTGCCCCGCCACATCGTCGGAGCGGCGGATCGCCTGCCCATGAGTCGTGCCGCAGTCGGTCCGGTTGATGATCATTTCCTGCGCCACGTCCACCAGACGACGGGTCAGGTAACCGGCGTCGGCTGTACGCAGGGCGGTATCTGCCAGACCCTTGCGCGCGCCGTGCGTCGAGATGAAGTATTCCAGCGCGGTCAGCCCTTCGCGGAAGTGACTGCGGATCGGCAGGTCGATGATTCGTCCAGATGGATCGGCCATCAGCCCGCGCATACCGGCAAGCTGCGTGATCGGGCCGAAACCACCCTTCGTCGAGCCGGACAGCGCCATGACGGCGATCGGCCCGTAAGGATTGAGAGCGCCGCGGATCAGTTCCTGGAGCTGATCCTTGGTCTTGTTCCATGTGTCGATGGTGAGCTGATAGCGCTCATCATCGGTCATCAGACCGCGGCGGAAATCGCGCTCGGCGCGTTCCACCACCGCTTCAGCTTCCTTGAGCAGGCGGGCACGCTCATCCGGGATCGTCAGGTCTGTCAGCGCCATGGTCGTGCCGCTGATCATGGCGTAGTGGAAGCCGAGATCCTTAATGGCGTCCACCACTTCTGTCGTGCGGTCAGAACCGACCTTCTGATAGGCGCGCGCCACCAGTTCCTGAAGTTCCTTCTTGCCCTGCGTCTGGCGAACGAAACGGATCTCGTCCGGCAGGATGCGGTTGAAAATGGCGCGCCCCACCGTCGTCGGCTCCGGCTTTTCCTGCGGGGAACGCTCGTCATAGATGTTACCCAGCAGGATCGGTGTGTGCAGGTTGACGATGCCGAGGTTGTAGAGATATTCGGCTTCGTTGATATCCATCACAAGGCGGCGCTCGTGCAGATTCGTCGGGATCAGCGCGTCGGCAGGCAGACCGGCTTTCCGCAGCGCGTCCGGCAGTTCCGGCGTATTGGCGAGCATACAGTCCACTTCGCCTTCGAGAACGGCCCTGAAGGTGCGGTCGATGGCGCGCTCGGTGACTTTCGTTCGCCCGTCTTCAAGGCGCTCCACCGTATCCGTGAAGATGACCTTGCCCGGAATGTCGCGGTGTTCTGACCAGAAATAGCCGTTGCTGCGGAAAGCGATACCCACCTTGACCGAGGGATCGCTCAGGCGCTCGAACGAACGGAATTCATCTGCGCGGTCAGGACGAGCGACGATCTCCACCGACGGATCCATCGTCAGGTAGTAAATGCCGAGCACCATGTCTTTCGCTGGCGCAACGATCGGCTGCCCGTCGGCAGGCTTGAGCAGGTTCTTGGTGCTGAGCATGCGGTCGCGGGCTTCCTCAACCGCCTTGTCACTCAGCGGGACGTGCACCGCCATCTGATCGCCGTCGAAGTCGGCATTGAACGC
This sequence comes from Anaerolineae bacterium CFX9, assembly GCA_030263515.1. Lineage (GTDB taxonomy): Bacteria > Chloroflexota > Anaerolineae > Aggregatilineales > Phototrophicaceae > Flexifilum. Next base: position 8,364 of record SZPD01000027.1, read on the forward strand.
CGCGCACACGAGCGGGTGAATCTGGATCGCCTTGCCTTCCACCAACTGTGGCTCAAAGGCCTGGATGCCGAGCCGGTGCAGGGTAGGGGCGCGGTTCAGCAGAACCGGCCGCTCCTTGATCACCTCTTCAAGCACTTCCCAGACTTCCGGGCGTTCGCGCTCAATGATGCGCTTGGCCCCCTTGACGTTGCTGGCATAGTTGTACTTGACCAGGCGGCTGATCACGAATGGACGATACAGCTCCAGCGCCATCGTCTTGGGCAGGCCGCACTGGTGCAGCTTCAGCTTGGGACCGATCACGATCACCGAGCGCCCGCTGTAGTCCACGCGCTTGCCGAGCAGGTTGCGACGGAAGCGCCCCTTCTTGCCCTTGAGCATATCGCTCAGCGACTTCAGTTCACGACGGCCCCGGCGGCTGAGCGCCTTGCCACGCTGGCTGTTGTCGATCAGGCTGTCCACCGCTTCCTGAAGCATACGCTTTTCGTTGCGGACGATCACATCCGGCGCGCCGAGTTCCAGCAGATGCTTGAGGCGGTTGTTCCGGTTGATCACGCGGCGATAGAGGTCATTGAGGTCGCTGGTCGCAAACCGGCCGCCGTCGAGCTGCACCATCGGACGCAGATCGGGCGGGATGACCGGCAGCATCGTCAGGATCATCCATTCCGGGCGGTTGCTGCTCTTGCGCAGGCTCTCCACCACGCGCAGGCGCTTGGTCGCCTTCTTCTTGCGCTGCTTGGAACGTGTGGTGCGGACTTCGCGCCACAGTTCTTCTGCCAGCGTGTCAAGCTGCATCCGCTGGAGAATTTCGTAGAAGGCTTCTGCGCCCATATCGGCGTGGAAGACGTTGCCATAACGGCTCTTGAGTTCGCGGTATTTGGCTTCAGACAGGAACTGAAGGACGTGCAGTTCTTCGAGTTCTGCGCGGGCCCGCTGCGCGTTCTGGCGGATGACGTTCAGGCGTTCCTTGATCTCGTCGTTCTGATCGTCCACCAGCGCCAGCGAATCAAGCTGCTCGCTCTCGCCATGCAGCGCGTTCAGCTCGTCCTTGCGCATCGTGTCCACTTCTTCCTGAAGGCTGTTCAGGCGGGCGTTGACGATGTTCTGAACGCGGCTGATATGACTGTTGTCAATGGTTTCGCCCTTGGCGGCGATCACTGTGTTGGCGCTGGGGAAGTCGATGTCCGACAGCGCGCCCTGACCGAACGACGCTTCAAGACGCTGCTGGATCGACTGCGCTTCGCGCATCACTTCATCGCTCAGGCGAGAAAGTTCTTCATCATAGTGCTGATTGATCAGGCGTGCCCGATCCTCAATCTCCGCCAGGTGTTCTGCCTTGCGCGAATCGATCTCATCCTGCTGGGACTGAAGATCGCCATTGAGGGCGCTTTCCTTGGTGAAAAGTTCTTTCTCAATGCGGGACAGGGCGCGCTGGCGGGCCTCTTCATCGACATGCGTCACGACGTACTGCGCAAAGTAGAGGACGCGGTCGAGATTGCGGCGGCTGATATCCAGCAGCAGACCGAGATAGCTGGGCACACGGCGCGTATACCAGACGTGCGCCACCGGTGCGGCTAGCTGAATGTGCCCCATACGTTCGCGACGCACGGCGGCACGGGTGACCTCAACGCCGCACTTATCGCAGACGATGCCCTTATAGCGAACATTCTTGTACTTGCCGCAGTAGCACTGCCAGTCCCGCGTGGGTCCGAAGATCGCCTCGCAGAACAAGCCGTCCTTTTCCGGGCGCAGCCGACGATAGTTGATCGTCTCAGGCTTGGTGACTTCACCATACGACCACGACTTGATCATCTCTGGCGATGCCAGACTGACGCGCAGTGCGCTGAAATCCTTCGCCTCCAAGGCGTTCCTCCTCTGCGCTACTTTACAAGCGACTCAATTGTTGATGGGTGTCTGGGAAACACTTGCAGCGATCTCCAGAGACGACAAAACGGCGAACAGAAACAATTTTCTGTCGCTCACAACGTTTGTCTGGAGCGGAAGCGTTTTCACTTATGGATTTGACCCTAATACAGCGGAAATTATACTGACCGGGGTTTCCTCTGTCAAGGTAAAGCGCCCGAACTCTGAGGGAAGGTCAGTTTCCGGAGCATAGCGCGGATTACAAAGTATGTCAATCAGGGCACTGGCACTGATTTTATGGCGGTGGGAATAATATCAGACGGGTGAGCCGGGTAGGCTGTCCTGTCATGCTGACCTCAACCCGTGTCAGGCGCAGCGGCGCATTCGGGTTCGTTTCGGGAGCCAGCCGCGCCAGCATTCCTGCTGTGACATCGATCTCCACAATCTGAACCGGCGTTGCGTCGTTCTCAGCGCTGAAGAAGGCGGCTTGCGCGCTGCCGCTGCTGAGCGGCAGCAGCTCGATCTGCGCGTCCGAGAGCGGGGCGCGGGTGAAGCTGATCGACAGCGCTGCTGTGCGGCAGGGATCGTCTGCGGCTGCCTGCGGCGCGATCACCACATCGCCAGCGATATCCAGGAAACCGAGCGGTGAGTCTATGCATTCGCCAGCCAGCGAAAAGTCCAGATTCCATGCGGCATAAGCATCGCGCGCCATGACGATGGGCGGTTCGACAAACGAGAGATCGGGCAGGATGGAAAAATCGAGCACAAACGGCTGATCCTGAAGCAGGGTGATGGCGAATGGGAAGCGGTTGTTCAGTTCATTGCTCTCTGCAACTTCTGACAGCGCATCCACGATGAACTGTGAGTTGTACGTTCCCCACCAGCCGAAACTGTAGGGGAAGATGATGCTGCGGGAAGCGCCGGGCGGGATGTTCGGCGCTGTGCCAACGAAGGCATTCTGCGTTGCCGGGTCGGTCGAGTCTGCATCCCACGCATAGCTGAATGCGCCGGTATCCACCACGCCGGCATTGGTGAAGGTCACGTTCAACTGGAACAACTGACCGGGCGCTGGCTGCCGCGGTGAAATGCGCACCGAGCTGACTCTTAGATCGGCAAGCCCTGCCGGCGTGGGTGTCAGGGTTGGGGTTGAAGTGGCGGTCGGCGTTGGAGTGAGCGTAGGCGTCACCACAGGATCCGGGCGCGATGCCAGCACCAGCAGGATGATCAGCGTGATGATGGCGAGACCTGCGCAGCCGCCCCACCGCATCAGATCGCGATTGATCACGGCTGGTTCAGGCGCTTCCTGAGCATCCTCAGGCGCAGAGTCCATCGGCGTGAAGAGCCTCCCCTCATCTGTGCGCATGAACAGGGTAGGGGTCAGCCATTCCGTGCTGCGAAGCTGATTGGCGACGGCGCGCCTCGCCTCGCTGATCGCCGAGTCGATCGGGATGAACTCCGCCAGCGCATGATAGAATTCTTCGCTGAAGATCTGGGCGGCGCGATCGCTGATCGGGAACTGCATGGCGACGACTGCCGGAATGCCCCGCGTGATCAGGTTGCTGGCGATGCCCATCAGCGAGACTGCTGCGCCATCGCCGCGTGGACGTTCCGCGCTGCGGCAGGAGTTCAGCAGCACCATGCGGATCGTGCTTTCCTCGCCGATTTCCCGCCCAAGCTCCGCCGCGGTGACGATTTGCGGGCTGCCATCTTCCTGCTCAAAGACCAGCACGCCGCGATTCGTCCGGCTGTCAAAATCGCTGTGACCGATGACGTGCAGCGCATGATATTCACGGCGGCGCAGGGTGCGCTGAAGGTCGCTGAGCGTTGCGCGTTCAAGCCGCTCCAGCGCAATCAGCCCCTGAGCGCGCAGACTGCGGGTCGCCTCGTTGAGGCGGCTCCATTCCGCTTCCACATCGAGCGCTGGCAAACCCGCCGGTGACGAGATGACGACCAGCACCCGCAGCGGCATGGCGACAGGGACAGGCGGACGGATCGATAGCTGCTTGGTGTAGCGGATGATGGGCGTGGAACGGGACAGCGCAAGGTGATCCCGCGCCGGGTCGCGCAGCGCTTCCCACGGCAGACCAGCAAGCGCGCCGGCGCGCTCCACCGTGAACAGGATGCGCAGACCGTCGTTGCCAGCCCGGTCAAGGCTGGTGAAGTATGCGGCCTGAAGCTGCGGGGATGCCAGGAAGATGAACTGATACAGCCGGTCGCCCAGCTCGTGAACGGTGTTTTCGCGCTCGGAAGCAGAAATCCCCGGCGTTTCGGGGTTCAGCACGCGGGCATAGCGCGCGATGTCATCCGGAGAAAAGGGGTTGGCGACATCAGTCGTGACCTCGCCGACCGGGGACGTGACGCTGATGCGGAAGCGTCCATCCGGCAGTTCGGCAAGGTCAACAGCGAAACTGAGTCGCATACGGGTTAATCGATCTCCGTCGCCTGACTGGGAACCAGACTGAAGCTGTCGATCTTCGCCTTGAGGTAGGCTTCCATGAACTGATTCAGCCGTCCGTTCAGCACGGCATCGGTGTTGCCTTCTTCATGACCGGTCCGATGATCCTTGACCAGGTGATATGGATGCAGCACATAGGAACGGATCTGATTGCCCCAGCCCGCATCGACATTCTCGCCTTTCAGCGCTGCCAACTGAGCATCCCGCTTCTTGCGTTCCATCTCGAACAGGCGCGCCTTGAGGATTTCCAGCGCCCGCTCACGGTTCTGCGTCTGGCTGCGCTGATTCTGGCACTGAACGACGATCCCTGTAGGCAGATGGATCAGGCGGACGGCAGTATCGTTCTTCTGGACGTTCTGCCCCCCCGCGCCGCTGCTGCGGTAGGTCTCAATCTTGAGATCCTTCTCACTGATCTCGATGGCGACAGCCGCCCCCTGAATATCGGGCCAAAGCTCGACCTTTGCAAATGAAGTATGACGCCGGTTGGCGGCATCGAACGGGCTGAGGCGCACCAGCCGGTGAACGCCCTGCTCACTTTGCAGGTAGCCGTAGGCATAATCGCCCTTCACGCTGAGCATGACGCTCTTGATGCCCGCTTCTTCACCTTCGCTGCGCTCGATGATTTCGACCTTGTAGCCGTTCTCCTCAGCCCAGCGCAGGTACATCCGTTCGAGCATCTGCGCCCAGTCCTGCGAGTCTGTGCCGCCTGCGCCTGCATGGATTGCCAGAATGGCGTTTTCATTGTCGTACTCACCGGAGAACATCGTCTGAAGCGCCATCCGTTCGACGATCTTTTCCAGTTCGCGCGTCTCTTCCGTCAGCTCATCGAGCAGGCTGGGATCGTTCAGGCGCGCCAGTTCCAGCGCGTCATCAATACGTGTCGCGAGCGTTTCCCAGCGTTCGATTTCCGCCTTCAGTTTGCTGATCTCCTGCATGACGCGCTGCGCCTGATCCGGCGCAGACCAGAATTCCGCTGTTGAGGCTTCTTCTTCGAGCGCAGTCACTCGCCGCCGCTTCGCGTCGATGTCAAGCCGCTCCATCAGGCTCCTGATGTGCGCCTGCATCCCTTCCAGCAAACTGATGAGTGTATCCATCGCTCGTTTTTAGTCCTCGTCGAACAGACTGTCTACAAAGTAATCGGGCTGAAAGAAGACCAGATCCGTCACTTTTTCGCCCAGCCCGACATAATGAATCGGCAGCCCCAGATCATGGTTGATCGCAAAGATCATGCCCCCTTTGGCGGTGCTGTCGAGTTTGGTGACGATCACGCCGGTCACGTCCACCATTTCGCGGAATTTCATCGCCTGCTGAATGGCGTTTTGCCCGGTCGTGCCGTCCAGCACAAGCAGTACCTCATGCGGCGCATCGGGGATGACCTTCGATGAAACCGCCTTGATCTTTGCCAGTTCGTCCATCAGGTTGTGATTGGTATGCAGCCGTCCGGCAGTGTCCACAATCAGGATATCACGACCGCGCGCATTTGCGGCAGCGGTGGCGTCGTAGACCAGCGCTGCCGGATCGGAGCCGGGCTTGTTGGCGATCACAGGGACGCCGACGCGCTCTCCCCACTGCTGGAGCTGCTCGATGGCGGCGGCGCGGAAGGTGTCCCCTGCTGCCAGCATCACTTTGCGTCCGTTAATGTTATTCAGCCGGTGCGCCAGTTTACCGATCGTGGTCGTCTTGCCGCTGCCGTTGACGCCGACGATCAGGATGATGGACAGCGGGCGTCCGCTGATGTTCATTGTGGGCGGCGTGCGCAGGAAGCTGGTCAGCGATTCCTTGAGCAGCGGCTTGACATCCTCAGCGCTGCGCACACCCTGTTTGCGAACCCGGTTTTTGACATCTTCCAGGATTGCAGCCGTCGTCTCAACGCCAACATCCGCCTGGATCAGCAGCGCTTCGATATCATCCCATGTCTCATCATCGATCGAACCGCCGCTGAGCATACTGGCGATGCGTCCGAAAAAGGACTGGCGCGTTTTCGACATTCCGCTGCGAAATATACCCAATGCAAATCTCCGAAAAGGTACGTTTTTAGGGGAGGATTATGATCGGCATTATACGCTTGCGCAGGGTGCAAAACAAGTCGGTTTAAATGTATGATCGGATGCAGGATGGGCGCTGAGGGCAGGTGAACGTATGAGCGAGTTAACACATCTGGACGCGCAGGGCAGCGCACGCATGGTCGATGTCGGCGGTAAACCTGACTCCGAGCGGCTGGCGATCGCCGAGGGCTTCGTCGTGATGCAGCCGGAGACGCTGCGCCTGATTCAGCAGGGCGCGCTCAGGAAGGGTGATGTCCTCACTACGGCGCGCATCGCCGGCATTATGGCAGCCAAACGCACGTCCGAGATCATTCCTCTGTGCCATCCGATCGCGCTCACACACCTTGATGTTGAGCTGACCATTGAGCCGGAGATGAGCCGTGTGCACATCGTCGCCCATGCCCGAACGGTCGGCAAGACGGGCGTTGAGATGGAAGCGCTGACCGCGGTCACCGCCGCAGGGCTGACCGTCTATGATATGGCGAAGGCAGTTGACCGCTCGATGCGCATCACGGAGGTCCGCCTGCTGGAAAAGCGCGGCGGCGTTCACGGAGATTATCAGGCGGAGACGCAGTTATGAAGATCACTATTCTGCTGTTTGCCACACTGAAGGATCTTGCGGGGCGTGGCCGCCTTACACTGACGCTGGAGAATCCCGCAGCGACGATCGCCGATGTGCGCAGCCGGCTTGGTGCTGAGTTTCCGCACATGCAGAAACATGTGGCGGCGGCGATCGCGGCGCGCAATCAGGAATATGCGCTGCCCGGCGATCCCGTGGCGGATGGCGATGAAATTGCCTTCTTCCCTCCGGTGAGCGGCGGTAGCGGCGAAAATGCCGGTTTTCCGGAGATATTCGAGCTTGCGCCGCAGCCGGTCAGCATGGACGCGCTCATGGCGCGCATCACCATCCCGGCAACCGGCGCGATCTGTGTGTTTGGCGGCGTGGTGCGCGGCGAGACGCAGCGCGATCATGAGGTTGCGCAGACGGAACGGCTGGAATACGAAGCCTATGAAGCTATGGCGCTGGCAAAGATGCGCCAGGTTGCGGCGGAGATCCGTGAGCAGTTTCCGCTGGTGCAGGGGATCGCCATCGTCCAGCGGATCGGGACGCTGCGCGTTGGCGAAAATACCATCGTGATCGCCTGTGCATCCGGTCATCGCGATCAGGGATGTTTTGAGGCGGCACGCTATGGCATCGACCGGCTCAAGGAAATCGTCCCCGTCTGGAAAAAAGAGATCCGCCCTGATGGTTCCGCGTGGGTGGAAGGGGCGTATTTTCCCGGTGCGGATGATATTCGATCACGCTAGCAATCAGTCTGTGCTTGTGGTACAAAGACCGTCATTAACACTGCACCGAAGGAGAATGGGGTCGATATGTCCCGTCGCGTGGTGATCACAGGCATGGGGATGGTATCCCCGCTGGGGCTGAACGTTGAGGACTCCTGGGAAAACATCAAGGCGGGCAAAAGCGGGGTGGGCTTCATCACACGCTTCGATTCGTCTCAGTACAATGTGCATATTGCGGCGGAACTGAAGAATTTCGATGCCACGCAGTATATGAACGCCAAAGATGTGCGCCGGCGCGATCTGTACCAGCAGTACATCGTGGCGGCGGGCAAGCAGGCATTCAGGCACTCAAATCTGGAGATCACAGATGAAAACCGGCGTCGAACCGGTGTCATCATCGGATCATCCGTCGGCGGAATCAACAGCTATTACGACAGCCTGATCGACCTGTTTCAGACCAATGATCCACGGCGTATCTCGCCCTTTGCGATCCCTATGCTGATGGTCAACGGCGGCAGCGACTATATCGCTATGGAAATAGGGGCGACGGGGCCGTCCTACACCCCTGTTTCTGCCTGCGCAACCGGCGCAGACTGTATCGGCGTCGCCTTCGATCTGATCCGTTTCGGCCGGCTGGATCGCGCGCTTGCCGGGGCGGGGGATGCGCCGATTCTGAGCGTTGGCGTGGCCGCATTTGATCGCACAGGGGCCTGCTCACGCGAGGCGGAAGATCCAACGCGCGGTGTTCGCCCGTTCAGCCTGAATCGTCCCGGACTGGTCTTTGGCGAAGGCGCGGGCGTCATCGTGATGGAAACGCTTGAGGCTGCGCAGGCGCGCGGCGCAGAGATTTATGGCGAGATTGTGGGCTATGCCACCACATCCGATGCCTACCATATCACCGCGCCTGATCCAGATGGGACAGGGGCAGGCGAGGCGGTCCGGCTGGCGCTGGAAGATGCCCGCCTCAACCCGAAAGATATCGACTATATTAATGCGCATGGGACCGGCACGGGGCTGAACGACGCGATGGAGACCGTCGCCATCAAGCGGGTGTTTGGCGAATATGCCTACCGCGTTCCCATGAGTTCGACCAAGAGCATGACCGGTCATGCGATGGGCGCAACCGCAGCGATCGAAGTGATCTTCTGCCTGCTGGCGATGCGAGATGGAATCGCGCCGCCCACCATCAACCTCGATGAACCGGATCCTGAGTGCGATCTCGACTATGTTCCCAACACCGCGCGCGAAATGCCGATTTCGGTCGCGATGAGCAACGCCTTTGGTTTTGGTGGGCACAACGTGTCGCTGATCCTGCGCAAATTTATCGGATAGCACAATGCGATTGGAACGCTGATGCCGACATCACATGCCCTGACACTGACGCCTGAGCAGTTTGCCGAGATCAACGGGCTGTCGTTCCGGCAGAAAGATCTGCTGCTTCAGGCGCTGACGCACCGTTCCTATCTGAATGAGCATTTTGATGAGGACCTGGTCGATAACGAGCGTCTGGAATTTCTCGGCGATGCTGTCCTCGACTTCGTAACGGGTGAGATGCTCTTTCGGCGTTATCCCGACTGGAGCGAAGGCGATCTCACACGCATGCGCGCGGCGCTGGTGCGCACCGAGTCGCTGGCGGAAATCGGGCGCGCCTGCCGCATCGGCGAAGCGCTGCGCATGGGCAGAGGGGAAGAGCGAAACGGCGGACGCAAGCGCCCGAATAATCTCTGCGGCGCATTTGAGGCGATCATCGGGGCGATCTATCTCGATCAGGGGCTTGAGGCAGTACGCAATTTTGCCCTGCCGCGCCTGCTTGTCAGGCTGGAACAGGTCATGCAGAAAGCCCTCGATCGGGACGCGCGCAGTGATTTGCAGGAACAAAGCCAGGCGCTGTTCAATCTGACGCCGCAGTACCGCATCGTCAATCTGACCGGCCCCGATCACGAGCGCGAGTTCACCGTCGAAGTGCTGATCGGAACGCAGGTGGTAGGCACAGGCGTCGGGCGAAGCAAGCAGGCTGCCTCGATGTCTGCGGCAAAGGCAGCGCTGCATACGCTCAACAATCCTGATTTCACTCTCAATACGGACGATCTGCCCGCCGCGCTATGACTCTGCGCGCACCAGCCGAACGCCTGCGCCCGTCATCCGATGGTCAGATGCTGCGCTCGGCATGGTGAACGGGCCCAGCGAGTCAAGATTGTACAGCCACAGATAGTCGAAACGCGCCCGTGGCAAGCCGCTTCTTACCAGCGTCGCAGAGAGTTCCAGCGGCAGTCCTTCGTTGGGATCGCGGAAGCCGAGGCTGCGCACGGTTTGGATCAGGGGTGAGTCGGGCACGTTATTAAACGTCCCCCCCAGAATCACGCGCCCCAGCACCTGATTCGGGAAATGGGAGTAGACCGTAGTCAGAATTTCCTCAAGCTGCCGCTGCTGATCCTGTTCCAGTTCAGCGACGGATGCCCCGCTCAGCTCAAACAGATACCCCAGCCATGTATTGTAGATCGTGACGCCCGTGCCGGGGGCTGGCTGGATCTGAACGCGCTGCAAGCCGGTCTGGTTACCGATACTCGAAAGCAGCACGCCATCATCGTAGGCGATGGGGATATTTGAAAGCACCGCCAGCCCCTGAATGCCTTCGTTGGTGGGGAAGAAACGGCGATCCATGCCGAGACGCCTGGCCAGCCAGAGCGCCTGATCGACGCCGAAGCTGGTCATCCGCCCAACTTCAACTTCCTGGAGCAGCACGACATTGGCTCCGCTTTCCTGAATGGTGGCAGCGATGGCGTTCAGATCGTAGACGTAAAACTCATCAAACCCGCTGTGAATGTTATACGTGCCGACGCGCATTTCGTTGAGATTACTGAAACCCTGTACCACCGGCGGCTGCGCAGCCAACGCCGCGCCTGTACCCGCCGCGGCAACCAGCGCCAGCGCGGCGAGCGAGAGCTTCCCGCTGCCGCCAGACCACGGGATGCGGCGCTGGATCTGTGTCATGGGCAGGGCGGCCAGGAATACGCCGAGCAGGATCACGCCAAGCCCCAGACCACGGAAGCCGCGCAGCAGGGGAGTGATGACGTTGTTCAGGAAGGCGGCATTGCCGGTGAAATCGCGGACATAGGCATATTCATAGGTGAAGTTGTCTGCCACTGCCAGCGCCGCAAAAACGACCAGCCCGAACAGAAGCCATAAGCCGCCCAGCGAACGCTCTTTTTCGGCGCGGGGGCGAACCAGCCACCACCAGATCATTGAGACGAGGAACTGCGCCAGCACCAGCGCAATGCCCGCGGCGATCCCCTGAAAGCGTGTGCCGAACACGATCAGCAGAATGATCAGCAGCATCCACAGCCAGCCGCGCAGATTGGCGTCGAACAAGCCGATGAAGCCGCGCGCGCGCGCCCGCACAAACGGGACGATCGGCAGCAGTGACGCTGCCAGAGTGAGCGGAACCAGCAGGACGTAATCCGCGCGCGAACGTCCGGCGAGGGCGTTAGGCATCGCCAGCAGCGAGAGCTGAAGGAAGAGCAGGCTGCCGATACCGATCGCGCCCCAGAGCGGCAGCAGACCCGGCGTGCCGCCGTCGCCGCCTTCGCGCCGCCGTGCCCAGAGCTGCGTTGCGAGTGCCAGCAGCACAACCACGACAGACAGAACGATCTGAATGTTCTGGTAGCC
>SZPD01000452.1 GCA_030263515.1 Anaerolineae bacterium CFX9
AGATGCCAGCAGCGGAGCGGTAGCGCAGGCAATTGTGGAAGCAGGTTTAGCCGGACAGGTGCTGTCTGTTGGCACAGACCGGACAGATGACCAGCTTGCTGCAATTCGTGAGGGCACTGTCTACGCTACTATCACGCAGGATACCTTTGCGGAAGAATTTACTGCCCTCAACTTCCTCCACTGGCTCTATAACGGGATTTCAACAGTTCCAGATACATGCACAACACGCCCTGCGGTCATCACCGCAGCTAATGTCGACAGTTAGTTAATTGAGTTTGGATGGTCAGCCCTTCCTTTGTTTTGTAAGGAAGGGCTGACCATGTTCCCTGTAAGCCCTGATATGTTCCAATCGGGAGAGATCGGCATGCTGCTGGAAGGAAAGCTCGCTCTGATCACGGGAGCTGGCTCAGGTATTGGGCGGGCAGCTTCCCTGCTGTTTGCGCAGCACGGAGCACAGATTGCGGTCATCGACATTGATGAGCCTAGCGGTGAAGAAACCGCTCGTTTAATACGGCAATCCGGAGGAGAGGCGATCTTTTTTTCGACGGATGTAGGGAATATGACCTCGGTCCGAGATACTGTTGAACGTGTCATCGACCGGTTTGGTCGTGTAAATATTCTGTTCAGCAATGCAGCCGCCTATACAGAGAAAAATGCCATAGAACTCACAGAAGCAGAATGGGATCGGACGCTTGCTGTCTGTCTCAAGGCAACCTGGATGCTGGCTCATTTCACGGTTCCGTCCATGCTGGAGCATGGGGGCGGGACAGTTGTGATTACAGGCTCTGTACACGCTATTCGCGGTTATGCCAACTACACACCCTATCAGGCAGCCAAAGGTGGTTTACTAGCGCTGACTCGCTCGTTGGCTGCTGACTTTGCCCCTTCTGTAAGGGTAAACACTATTTTGCCCGGTGCAGTCGTCACTGGATTATGGAAAGGACTGGACGAAACACAGCGCACCGAAATTGCGCAGATGTGTCCTCTTAAACGTAACGGTACTCCGGAAGAGATTGCAAATGTGGCGCTTTTCCTGGCATCAGATATGTCGTCCTACATAACAGGCACTCAGATTGTAGTGGATGGTGGACTCAGTTCAATTATTCAGTTATAAGCGTGCGAGAATCATGAAAAGTAGGAGATCTGTGGCTTCACTGCATAGGCACTCGCTCACAGCTTTCTCTTTAGTATTTTGGAAGGACTCGTTAAATGTCATCCATCACGCTGCTGCGAGGCTATGAAATCCTTGACAGCCGAGGCAGACCTACCGTCCTGACCCTGTGCGAATTGTCATCCGGCGTGCAGGGAATGGCATCTGTCCCTTCCGGCGCATCCACTGGCAAGGCTGAGGCGCTGGAACTGCGCGATGGCGATCCTGCGCGCTATCGGGGACTGGGCTGCCTGCGCGCAGTGACAAACGTCAATGAGGCGATCCATAACGCTCTTCGCGGGAAGACATTTGCATCACAGGAAGCGCTGGATGAGGCGCTGATCACGCTCGACGGAACGCCGAACAAGTCCCGGCTCGGCGCGAACGCGATCCTCTCAGTTTCGCTGGCCTTTGCCCGTGCGTGCGCGGCTGAGCAAGGGCTGCCTCTCTACAGTTATTTTGGGCAGATGGCAGGCGTACCCACGGCTTCCCTGCCCCGCCCGATGATCAACCTGTTCAGCGGCGGAAAGCATGCAGGCGGTCAGACCGATCTTCAGGATGTGCTGATCATTCCGTGGTCGGCGCGGACGTTTGAGCAGGCGATGGTGGATGCCTACGCAGTCTACCAGGCAGCGGCAGATCTGATTCTGGGCAGGTATGGCATGCGCAGCCTGACAGCCGATGAGGGTGGGCTGGCGCCGCCGTTTGCGTCCAACGAAAGCATGCTGGCAGATGCGGCTGCCGCCATCGAACGCGCCGGGCTGGTTCCAGGCGTCGATGTTCGGCTGGCGCTGGACGTGGCTTCCAGCCACTTCTATACGGATGAGGTCTATCGTCTGGGGCAGGAACTACTTTCCGGTGAGCAGATGATCGAGCGGCTGGCAGGGTGGACACAGACCTACCCCCTTGTCAGCATTGAGGATGGCTTAGCTGAAGACGACTGGGAACATTGGGCGCGTCTGCGGCAAACACTTCCACCTGGCATACTCGCTCTGGGGGATGACCTGCTCTGTACGCATCCGGCGCGCATTCAGAGAGCGATCGATCAGCAGGCTGCCAACGCCCTGCTGCTGAAGGTCAACCAGATCGGCACGCTGACCGAAGCGCAGCGGTCTGCCGCGCTGGCGCGCAGCGCTGGCTGGTCGCTGGTAGTCAGCGCCCGCAGCGGCGAAACGGAAGATCACTGGCTTGCCGATCTGGCGGTCGGGTTTGCGGGCGATTACATCAAGATCGGGTCGATCACCCAGTCGGAACGTCTCGCCAAATACAACCGCCTTCTGATGCTGGAACGCGATACCTCACTGCCGATGAAGCAGGGACATTGAAGACAGCCGGACAGAATGAGGCGCAGGACACTTCTGTCGCCTCACTCTGCCCGGCTTCAAACCTTTTTCAGGGCGAATGTCAGCTTTGCTATTCAGACTGCGTAGGCGCGCAAACCCGCTTCGATAATGTCCCAGAATTTGGCGACATCGATATCAATCGCGACCCGGCTGTTGGGCTGCTTGCCTGAAT
>SZPD01000453.1 GCA_030263515.1 Anaerolineae bacterium CFX9
AGTTTGAGACGAGAGCTGCAGATCATCATGTCGAACCAGCCCGGCTGATCCGAACCGACCAGGTTGGTATAGACTCCAGGCTGCGGACCAGAGCCGTCCGGATCACCGGGCAGCGGTCGATACCAGACCTGATACCAGGGAACGAGAGCGGGATTGTCACCCGCCGCAGCGCCGATGAGCGGGGTTGGCAGTGTTGAGGGGCCCAGTCCGAGACCGGCAGCGCCGATACGCGCTTCGTCATAGATCGACAGAATACGCGCCATGTCCTTACGCCGTGCCTGGTCATCTGTATCTGCCGGGTCACAGTCATCGCCGCCCCACCACGTCGCATACAGACTTTCCGGGCCGCCAACAAAAATCTGAATCGGGCGGTCAGGTGTCGGATAGATGGTGGTCAGCGTACCCTTCTGAGAGTCCACATCCGGGTAAACCGAGTCTCCCAGCGCGATACACGGAACGATCGAGTTCAGATCGCTGGGAAAATCCGGGTTGTACTCCAGATACATCGGGTAACGGGTGGCGTTATACTGCCCCGTCGTGGCATAGCGCGCGGCGGCACGCGCAGCATTCTGGAGTGTGACCCACGCCTGGAAGATGCGCCCAAATTCGATGATCCCGAAGATGAGCAGGAGCAGAATGGGTAACGTGATGGCAAACTCCGCCAGCGTCTGACCGCGACGCGGGCTGAGGTGGGCTTGCCGTGGTGCTTTTGCGAGTGCGTCCATACAGTTCATTCCCCCGGTATCTTCTTCGGGTACATGCTTTACTGCGACAGACGGGTAAACATGCGCGCTGCAATCTGGTTGAAGACATCCTGCAAGCCCGCCCCGTCCGGCGCATTGAAATAATTCCCGCAGTCAGCTTCAGGCGTCAGCGGCGCATACTGCCCGCGCGGCGGCACGCCCGGCGCTGAAAGCGGCATTTCACAGGGTCCGCGTACACCGTAATTCGGATCGGTTGGGTCAGCCGTCACGGGGTTCGGCAGGCGGGTCCCCATAATGCGCTGCTGGTAGTCGTCATCGATGCGGAAGTTATCGCCCACATCGGCAATGTAGCGCAGAAGCTCTTCGCCGAGCGCGTCTTCGATGTTCCCCATGCGCAGGCAGTCATCCACACCGCTGCATCCACTGGTAGCAGGCGGCAGATTGTAGGTCAGGCCGAACGCGATCGAGAAGATGGTCGGAAGCTGCTGATCGCCCACTCGTCCTGTCCCGCTGCCCGTTGCGCTTCCCGGCAGGTTCGCCAGCCCGATCCAGTCCGCCCAGTCACGCGCATAGTCGTCGACATCGTAGAGATCTGCATTGCAGTTCGGCGTCGCATTGATGGGGCGCAGATCAGGATTGCCCTGGAAATCGCCGCAGAAATTACGGGTCTCCGCGCGGGCGTCACCACAGCGCGGGAAACGCGACGCCGTGATCAGGCGCGTCGGGCTGGTTTCAGTCCCATATGGGCAGAGACCGAAACCGCCGTACTCACCGGGCTGCGGCTCGTAAAAGCCGGAAGCATTGACGTAATAAGGGTTCGCCGCCTGCGCCAGCACCAGATTGCCGGTGGCATTTGTGCGCGCCATCACGTTACTCGCGCCCGCCGCACCGTCGCTGAGCATGACCATGATCCACACAGCGCCTTCGCGCCGGCCGAACTGGTAGAGCGCCGCGCTGCCCGCCTGGAGACCGCCGCCGATATTCGTCCCTGCGCACGAGGCGTGGAACTCATAGCTCTTGGTCTTGCGGTTCGCCGGCTGCTGCGCCGGTGGCAGCGTGCTCAGGAACCAGTTGGGGACGGTGCTGATATCTTCCAGCAGCGTAGTGGTTCGGGGTCCACCAAATGGCGAGACGGTTGCCGTCGAATAGAACAGGTCCATGAATGCCATCTGGAACGGACAGTTGCCAGCAACCGGGTTATCGAGCAGGTTGCCGATCGGCGTATTGTTCAGATCCGTCCATGTGACGCGGCCGCCTGCGTTGCGGAAGCCATCCCAGTAGCCGTCATTGTCTGCGTCGGTCGTCGGATCACCGTCTGTATAGAAGGACGGCTCTGCGCGCACTCCGATGACATCGCGCAGAGTTTCCCACGCGCCCCGGCGAGAGGTCGCGGCGCTGCCGGTCACCAGATTGCGCTCGGTCTCGATCATCGGGCTTTGAATGCCCGCCCCGTCAGGGTCAACGATGTATGCGCGCCGGTCAAAGGTGACATAGGCGATACGGTCGCCGCGCAGGAAATCGAGCCGTTCCAGGAAACTCTCGGCGGCATCACGGGCGCTGCGGAACGGCTGGCAGATATTGTCATCAAAACGCCAGTTGCCGTCAGGGTCATTGCAGCAGCCATAGAAGTTGTACTGCGGAACAAAGCCGCTGAACCACGGAGAAGACGAGCCGCCCGCCCCGGCGAAGTACGTATCGAGGCTGGAGCCGATACTGGTCAGAAAAGTCTGATAATCATTGCGCAGATCCGTATAGGGGCGCAGACCGCCGTAAACGCTGTAGGGATAGGCGCGCACACGACATTCGGCACGCGGCTGCGTATCGTCAGAGGCCGGTCCCGTGGCAGGGACGATCACGTAAGGTGGGTACAGAGTGTCGAGCGTGTTCTGGGTGGAGTTCAGCAGCGTCGCCCATGCGGGATCGCTCTGCGGGATGACACGCGGCAGATAACGAACC
>SZPD01000454.1 GCA_030263515.1 Anaerolineae bacterium CFX9
GCTGACCTCAATCTCTCCGACTCCTGGCGCAAGGTCATTCAGGATTTTCCTGCGGAGATGCTGGTCTACGTCCACTTGCATCAAGGGCGATTGGTCTATCTCAGCGGACGATCCATCGCTGCCAAGCGACACTATAACCCGCCGCGTGAGGTCATCGGTGAACGGCAGCCGTATTTCAATCCCCTGTATTCAGAGGATGCTGAACAAGTGGTGATTGTCGAGGGGCAGGCCGATGCGATCACGTTCGCAGAGTGGGGCATCGTGGCTGTTGCATTGTGTGGGATGAGCCTGTCCGAGGATTTGCTCGGTAAGTTGAAACAGCATCGGCGGGTATTCGTCGCGCTGGACAATGTGTCAGAGACGGCGGAGAAAACACGGATACTTTGCCAGAGGATCGGCGTGTCGGCACATATCCCGCGTTTTCCAAGTGAAGTGAAGGATGCGAATGAGTGGTTAGTCAAGGCAAATGCCACGCCGGAGCAGGCGGCGAACCTGCTCAATCTCGCTATCCCCTGGCTCGAAGCGGAAGTGCAGCGGGTCGGCAGTTTAATGGGACTGGCACGAGAGGATTCGATCCGTCATCTGTTTCAGTATGCCGTTCAACTGGACGAGTTCGGCATTGCGCATTTCAAGAGCCAGATGGCGAAGATCGGTATCAAGGCGCGCATGTTCAACGACCTGCTCAAGGCAGCGCAGCAGGTTCAACCGAATGGGAGTGTACAGGAGGAGGGAATGCCCGAAATTCTCAACGATGATGTGCCGCTGCTCTCACCTGCGCTGGGGTTTCACCGCGAAGTGGCGATGTTGACT
This sequence comes from Anaerolineae bacterium CFX9, assembly GCA_030263515.1. GTDB lineage: Bacteria > Chloroflexota > Anaerolineae > Aggregatilineales > Phototrophicaceae > Flexifilum. The sequence continues at coordinate 811 of SZPD01000454.1, forward strand.
GTGACCATCATCGAGCGAACAAAGGATAACCGGCTCAACACGCAGCCGTATCTGGTCACCAGCACCCGTGAACTGCGGCGTTTAAACGAGCAGCAGATTATCCAGTTGAATGGGCAGGAAGTCGCGTTGCGAACGCTGCCGGATGCCTGCGAGTTTCTGATGCGCTGGCGCTACCGGGATGTGCAGCGCTTCCTGAGTGGGGAGACTATTGAACCGGGCACGGTGTTCAACGCCGTGCATAATGTTTTTACCCGCTATGTCGATTTCCGCTCGCCAGTGGAAAGCCGTATCCTGACGCTGTGGGTGATCGGCACTTACTTCTACACCATGTTTCCTGCCTATCCGTATCTGGCGTTGAACGGACCGAAAAACAGCGGCAAGAGTACCGTGCTGCGGGTCGCGCAGCCACTGGCGTTCAACATGGTCAACACCTCCGATCCGACAGGTCCCAGCATGTTCCGGCTCATTCACACAACAAGCTGCACCGTCGGCATAGACGAAGCAGAGCGCTATCACAATCCCCGCGATCCGGGGATGCAGCAGATCCGGCAGCTGCTCAACAGTGGCTATAAAGCCGGGATGCCTGCCATCCGGCTGATGGGCGATGATATGAAGCCCCAGGCGTTCGATGTCTACTCACCGAAAATCCTTGCCGCGATTGCCGGGCTGGAGGACATCCTTGCCAGTCGCTGCATCGCTATCCCGATGCGCCGCACAGACCGCAAGATGCAGGCATTTCCGGCGGACTTCGATGCCGCTGCCATCCGTCATCAGCTTTACAGCCTCGCGTTGAGCGATTTTGCCCATATACACCGCAATTACTTTGAACGCTCTGATCTGCACCGTCTGCACAACCGATCCGGGGAACTCTGGTCGCCACTGGTCGCATTGGCTGCCTTTTTTGAAGAGCGTGGCGCAGTGACGGGTCTGCTGCAAGCCATTTCGGACGCTGCTGAATGGGATGAGCAGGTCAGTGAGGGGAAGGCGCTGAGTGACCGAGAAGAAGCGGTGCTGCAAGCGTTAGAAATTATGACCCGCAATCAGACGGAAACCGTCTGGCTAAAAGCGGGGGCAGTGCGAGAGGAAGTCGCCCGACTGATGGGACAACCCAGTGAGAAATTCGGCGATGCACAGTGGATCGGCCACATCCTCAAGCGGCTGCACCTGATGGATGATGGGCAACGTAAACGCACTCCCGAAGGCATGACCTATGGGGTTCAGCCCGCTGAGGTACGCGACATGATGCGCCGCTACGATGTACTACCAATTGAAAATGGAATACGCTGAAAAATCGTTTAAACCCTATATGCCGTACATGGTCTTCGATGCAACGACTATGTACGGTAATTTGTATTTAACAGCACATTATAAAAATAATTACTAGTATTTTCCTCATCTGTTCAAATGCGGCTTTTAATGGCACTGTACTGACCCCCGCAGATTGGACACAGGGCTAAATGAAGTATCCTATGTTTAAGAGCCGAGTGGTGCTGGAACTGCTGAGCGGGGAAAAGACGGTCGCAGAGGCGTGTCGGGAGTATGAGCTGACGGCGCAGATGGTCAACGACTGGAAAGCGCAGTTTCTGGCAGCCGCGCCGCAGGCGTTTGAGAAAGGCGCGTTTAGCAGCGGAGAAGCGGAGCGGATCGCGGAGCTGGAGCAGATGGTCGGGAAGCTGACCATGCAGTGGGAGATCGCAAAAAAAGCCTCACGCTTGCTGGATGGGACATCGCGCAGAAACGGCAAGCGGTCATGAGGCTGCAAGCAGAAGCCTATCCGGTGGCAGAGATCTGTGCGGTCGTCGGGCTGGCGCGCAGCACGTTTTACCACGCTGCTGAGGAGACCGAA
>SZPD01000455.1 GCA_030263515.1 Anaerolineae bacterium CFX9
GGGTAGAGCCGAAAATGAGGATGAGGATAAGACCCAGCCAGAAGACCGGGATGGCGCTGAAGACTACCGCCATGACACGGGTGACGTTATCAAACCAGCCCGCCTTGCGCACCGCTGCGAGAATGCCCGTGGGGACGCCCACCGCGATTCCGAGCAGCAGGGCAGCGATGCCGAGTTCCAGCGTCGCGCCGATGCGCTCGCCGAGCATGCCGCCGACATCACGACGATAGAAGAAGGAACGTCCGAAATCTCCACGGAGCACACCAAGACGCTGCCCCGGTGGAAGCGGAATGGGATTGCCATCGGGATCGAGCTGCGATGAGTAGAGCGGTACCAGGAATGAACCATCCGAAATACCGTCACCGTCGCTGTCCCAGCGCATCCAGTCATCCCCTGCCAGCCAGCGCAGATACTGAACCGGAAGCGGATCGTTGACGCCGAGCTGCTCGGCAAGGCGCTGACGCTGCTGCGGTGTGACCCGTGGGTCAAATGTCAGCGCTGCAACCGGACCTCCGGGGGCGGCAGACATCAGCAGATAGGAGAGGATGGTGATACCGAAAAATGTGGGGATCGCCTGGATCAACCGGCGAATAATGTACTTGATCATCTTTGCATCCCGAAGCGAACATTGAAAGCACAGAGGCGCGCTCTGAATCACGCGCCCCTGTGTGTTTCACTGACTTGCGCTACCGATTACTCGGAGCGAACGTTCCACGTATCAATGTTCCAGGAAATCTGGGACGGATACGGGCTGAAGCCCTCAACGTTGGCAGCAGCAGCGTACATACCGTTGATTGCGAACAGCGGCACGTAGGGCAGATCTTCCTGGAAGATCGCCTGCATCTGCTGGTAGAGCGGCGCACGATCTTCAGTGGCGCAGCCCGGAACCGTCTTGGCCTCATTGTTCAGGCGGTTGAATTCCGGATTGTTGTAGCTGGTGATGTTGCTGCCACCACCGACGACATCCGACTGCGGCGTGAAGAGCTGCGTCGCATCGGGGTCATCCGGGTAGCCATTGCGCCAGCCGAGGATGAACGAGTCAAACGTCTGGCTGTCCATGATGTCCAGCAGCGTGTTGAAATCGATCGTCTGGAAGTCAACCTGGATGCCGATCTGGGCAAGCTGGTCCTGGATCAGCGTGCCGATGGCAGCGCGGCGCGTGTTGCCTTCATTGGTGTACAGCGTGAAGGTCAGCGGAGCGCCGTCTTCCGAGTACATCGCGCCCTGAGCAACGCGCGGGGTGTCGGGATTGTTGTCGTGGTCAACCCAACCGGCTTCGTCGAGCAGCGCGGCAGCAGCTTCCGGATCATACGGCAGCGGCGGCAGGTCGTCTGCATAGGCCCACGAAGCGGGGATGACGAACGAGGTCATGCGAGAGCCTTCACCGAACACCGCGGCATCGATGATGGCGTCAACGTCAATGCCGAGCGCAATCGCGCGGCGGACGCGGACATCACCGAAGATGGGGTGGTTGCCCTGGTCGATGGGGTTACCGGCTTCGTCGAGACCGTTCTGCGGGTTTGCCGGATCGGCCAGGTTCAGACCAAGATAATCCCACGAGTTTCCGGGGAACGAGTAGACCTGCGCCGTACCGGCATCCTGCGCGGCGCGGAATTCAGCGCGGCGAGACACGGCAGGGCCGTCGATCAGGTTGGTTTCACCAGCGAAGAACTGCTCGACCATCACGTTCTGGTCGGGGATGTTCTTGTAGATGAAACCAGCAGGCACGACGACGCCATTGGTGGCATCGAAGTACGTCGGGTTCGCCACGAGGGCAACCTGCTCACCGGGACGGAATTCGCCGAAGCCGAACACACCGCCGATGACCGTCGGATTGAAGTTAAAGTCCGCATCATTCAGTTCTTCGTAGGCAGGCAGAACGTGCGACGGAACCGGAGCGAGCGAAGCCGCATAGCCGAGAGCCGTGCATTCAGCGCTGGCGAACGTCACGACGACGGTGTAGTCATCCGGCGCTTCCACGTTGAGGATGCCGGTTTCGCCCGTCGGGTCGATCAGGAAGCTGAGCTGCGAGTCGACGATACCCTGCGAAGCAGCCTGAGCCGCACCCCAGGTGTAGAGAACGTCAGCCGAGGTGATCGGCGTGCCGTCGCTCCAGTTCAGACCCTGGCGCAGTGTGAAGGTGTAGACGAGGCCGTCATCGCTGACTTCCCAGCTATCCACGATACCGCCTTCGGCGATACCATCGATGTACGGGCTGATAGCAGCCTCAGAAACGTCAACATTCAGAAAACCGGGGAACATAAAGCCCGACACGCGAGCCGACGCCGTATCCGAAGCCAGCAGCGGGTTCAGGGTTGCGGGGTCGCCGCCGAGGTTGCCCTCGATCACGATGCCGCCCGTGCCCGATTCCTGCGCGAAGGCAGGGGCCACGACCGCGAGCAGCGCGATGACCGCTCCAATCAGCAAAAACCTAATACGAATCTTCATGCGTACCACACTCCTTATAGGACACCAACAAGAATTGCTTACTGCGCCGGTTCGATGGTGATTTCCCCGACTTCAGCGAGAACTGACTCCAGTTCCCACCCGGTGTATTTAGCCATACACCGTATGGCATGCACCTAAACTACACCGAAGGGTTATGAGAGGTTCAATACTCGCTGAAATTTGTTACAACTGTCATTCTAACAACCC
>SZPD01000028.1 GCA_030263515.1 Anaerolineae bacterium CFX9
AGTCGCCAACACCTTTGAGTATTACGCAGGCGCGGTCAACAAGATTCATGGGCAAACGATCCCTGTCAACGCCAACGGCACTGCGCTGACCTTTCGCGAGCCGATCGGCGTGTGCGCGCTGATCGTGCCGTGGAATTTCCCGCTGGTGATCGCGGGCTGGAAGATCGCCCCGGCGCTGGCGATGGGAAATACGGTGATCGTCAAGCCCGCCAGCGCAACCCCGCTGAGCGCCCTGGCGCTGGCGGATCTGGCGCTGGAAGCCGGGCTGCCGGAGGGCGTGCTGAACGTGATCACCGGCTCCGGCAGCGTTGCTGGAACTGCGCTGGCGACGCATCCGCTGGTGCGCAAGATCTCGTTCACCGGCTCGACAGAAGTCGGAATCGGGGTGATGAAGCAGGCTGCCGACGGTATCAGACGGGTTTCGCTGGAGCTGGGCGGGAAATCAGCCAACATCGTCTTTGCGGATGCCAGCCTGGATGTGTGTGTCGAGTCGTCGATCTTTGCGGTCTATGATAACGCCGGGCAGGATTGCTGTTCGCGCAGCCGAATTCTGGTGGAACGCGCGATTTACGATGAATTCGTCGAGCGGTTTGTGGCGCGGACGAAAACACTCCGTGTGGGCGACCCGGCAGATGAAAAGACCGAAATGGGACCGCTGATCACGCCGCAGCACCGCGAGTCCGTGATGAATTACATCCGCATTGGCGACGCGGAAGGCGCGCAGCGCGTGTGCGGTGGCGACGTGCCAGCCGACAGCGCGCTTTCATCCGGCAACTATCTGCTGCCGGCCGTCTACACCCATGTGAACGCCGGAATGCGGCTGATGCAGGAAGAGGTGTTCGGCCCGGTCGTCGGAATCATGCCATTCGATACCGAAGATGAGGCGATCCGCTTCGCCAACGACTCGCCCTACGGGCTTTCCGGCTCGCTCTGGACGCGCGACATCGGGCGGGCGCTGCGGGTGGCGCGGGCAGTCGAGACCGGCATGCTGTCGATCAACAGCAGCAGCAGCGTGCATATCGAAGCGCCCTTCGGCGGCATGAAGCAGAGCGGTCTGGGGCGGGAACAGGGGATGGTCGCCCTCGAACACTACAGCGAGTATAAGTCGGTCTTTATCGCCAACGATTAAAGCCGGGCACAAGAATCAAAAAAACAGGCGACTACCTGCGGGTTCGCCTGTTTTTGATTCCAAAACGCGGCGGTTCTTAGGTGGACAGTTCCCACGCATTCAACCGCTGCCCGGAAAGCGGCAGGGCTTCACGCTTTGCCAGTTTCACGAATGCGGGCGTCAGCAGGTAGGGATCGACCCACGTCTTCTTTAGTTCTTCAGTGTAGTTATACTCGCTCATCGGAGTGCGCATCGCTTTGCCGGGCGTGATCGTATAGGCGGCGATTCCGTGCGGCTCGCCTTCCATCGCCATACATTTCATGAAGCCTTCCAGCCCGTGCTTACCCGCCACATACGGGCTTTCATCCAGGAAACCTTCTATGCCGGAGCGCGACGACACATAGATCAGGCTGCCGCCGCCAGCGGCGATCATCGGTTCCCAGACCGCCTGCGTGAGCAAAAACGCCGCCTGAAGGATGATATTGACTTCGCGCTGCCACGCCTCAGGCGTCACCTGCAGCAGAGGGCGATTGATCAGCACAGCGGCGTTATGCACCATCACATATGGGGTTCCGAGACGTTCCAGCGCTGCACGGGCGGCGGACTGCGTCTGCCCCGCGTCAGAGAGATCGGCGGGGATGCCGATGGCGTCATCCCCCAGCTCGGCAGCGACTTTCGCCAATTGATCGGCTTTGACATCGATCAGGGCGACTCTCAGCCCGGCACGGATATACGCTTTGGCAATGGCATAGCCCAGCCCCTGCGCCGCGCCAGTGATGATCGCGGTCTTCCCGGCCAGTTCAGGATCGCGCTCGATAACGGGAATCGGATACTCGCTCACTTGCGCAGCCCGTTCACAAACGCGCGCAGCCGCTCAAGACCCGTCTCAAAATCCGGTGAGCCTTTGGTCAGCGCGCCTCGGATGAAACCTTCCCCTGCCCCGCCGCCAATCGTCCCCGGCTGAAAGACCAGCCGCGCCTCTTCACGGGCTTTGGCGACGAATTCGGCGCTCGTCAGCCCTGTCGAACGAATATCGAAAAAGACGTAGTAAGCCCCCTGAGGCTCGGAAAACGGCAGACCGATCTCGTTCAGCGTGCGCATCCACAATTGACGGCGGCGGTCATATTCGCTCAGGACATCCCTGAACCAGTCGCGCGGAGTCTGAAGCGCCGCCAGACCGGCGTACTGTGTGATGGTATTGGCGCAGATCATCATGGCGTGATGGAACGGCAGCATCGCCTCGATCAGCGCGGCCGGCGCAGCAATGTAGCCAAGCCGCAGCCCGGTCATGGCGAAGCTCTTGGAAAAGCTGTTGATCGTCACGGTACGTTCGCGCATCCCCGGCAGCGATGCCATGCTGATATGCCTGTGCCCGTCAAAGACGTAATACTCGTAGATTTCATCCGAGATCACGATCAGATCGCGGCGGATGGCGACTTCAGCGATGGCACGCAGTGTCGCCTCTGGCAGTACGGTTCCGGTAGGATTGCTCGGCGTGACGATCACCAGCGCTTTGGTGCGCGGCGTGATGGCGGCTTCCAGCGCAGCCGGGTCGATGGTGAAATTCGTTTCCGGGCGCGTCGGCACAGGGACCAGCGTCCCGCCCAGGATCGCCGCATCACGAGTGTACTCGTCATAGTGTGGTGAGGGAGTCAGGGCTTCATCGCCGGGGTCGAGCAGCGTCATGAGCGTCGTCATGAGCGCTTCCTGCGCCCCTGAGGTGACGATGATCTCGCTGTCCGGGTGATAGCTGATCCCGTTTTCCGTCCGCAGTTTTTCAGCAATGGCGGCGCGCAGTTCCGGGATTCCCGTCCATGCGGTGTACTGAATCCGTGCTGATCGGACGGCATCCTGCATCGCCTCAAAGACGGACGATGGGGGCAGAAAATCCGGCGTGCCGCTGCCCAGGTTGATCAGGCCGGGAATCGGCACTGAGGTTTGTTTCCCCAGCGAACCATGTACCCGCCTGGCTCGCTGGGAGAGATGCCGTTCGATATCGATGATGGGTGTGATTTCGGTCATGAAAACAGGCTCTTCGTCAACAGGCGCAGGGCGGGTATCAGGCGAGATGAATCCACTGCCGCAGCCGGGTGGACTCATGAACGGCATCCATCGCAAGCTGGGTCTTGTGGCCGTCTGCAAAGGTTGCGGCTTCGCGCGTCGGGCGTCCTTCACGGATGGCGTCGGTAATCTCGCGCATCATGCCGACGACCGACACGTTCCAGATGCCTTTGTTCACACCGGGCAGATCGGCATTCGGGTCGCTTTCGCTGATGTCCTGGAACGGCTCGCCCGTGCGCGCAAACATGAGCTTTTCGTCCGAGTTGGAGAGCAGGATCGAGCCTTCGCTGCCGAAGATCTGGACGTGATTGTCCATATTGTGGCGTGCCACGCCGCTCATGAAGCAGCTCACCAGCGCGCCGCTGGTCATCTCGGCGTTGAAATACGACAGATCATCGGCCGTCGCCGTCCATGCCTCGCCGGTATTCTTGTCGATACGGTTTGGAACCATCGTCCTGACCTGCCCGGTCAGCGCGCCGATATCCCCCAGCCAGAAGCGGATCAGATCGATCTGATGGCTGCCGTTGGCCCCCAGGCGACCGCCGCCCATCGACGCCAGCGACCACCAATCTCCCTTGGGTCGTGAGGCGGGATCGCCCCATGCCGGGGTGATATTCCACAAATTGGCATGACGCACAGTGCCGATCGCCCCATCGCGGATCAGATCACGGATCCTGCGGCGATTGGGGTTAAAGCGCAGCTCATGACCGATCACGTTGACGCGGTTGAGCGCTTCTGCCCGGTTGAGCATCTGCTGTGTTTCCGCCGCGCTCATCGCCATCGGCTTCTCACAGAGCACATGCGCGCCGCGATCGAGCGCCATCAGCGTCATCGGCGCGTGATAGAGGGTCGGCGTTGCGATGCAGACGAGATCAAGCTCGTGCGCCGCGAGCATTTTTTCCCAGTCATCGTAAGCATGAGGGACGCCAAACTGCGATGCCGCCGACTGTGCGCTTTCGATGCGTGCGCTGGAAAGCGCGACGACCTCGACATCCTCGATCAGCTTCAAGGCAGGCAGATATGCTGCCTTGGCGAAACTCGCTCCGATAACCGCCGTTCTAATCGTCATTGATCTTCTCCTAATCCAGTAATCCGCGATCGCGCAGCGCGCGCCCGCAGGCCTCAAGACCCCCTAATTCAGCTTCGGAATAATTCCGCGAAATCAGAATGCCGGACGCGCCGCCTTCGATCGCCGCCGCCGTGCCTTCATAGCATTCCTGCGGCGTGATCGGCTTGCTGCTGCCGCCATCCCCCACCCCAACGCCAATCCCCGGATACACCCTGACCTTGCCACCCGTATCGGCGATCAGATTCTCCGTCCATTTGCGCACATACTCCGGCTTGAAGCCCGATGCTGCCGCTTCATCGCGCGGGGCGATGAACGGCTCCAGCTCAAGGATGGACGCCAGCGCGTTGTAAGCGCCATCCGGTGTGGCATCGGCAAGAACACCCTTCTGCCAGGCATCGGAAAAGTTCATGAAGCGTGCGCCGGCGGGCGTGTGATAGAGCACCGGCTTGAGGAAATCGGCATAGTGCTGATAGTCTGCCTGATCGTACTGCGCCTTGAGGTACGGATTGTAGGTATTGATGATCTGCCAGATACCGTAGCCAACCTCGTGTTTGGGATCGAAGAAGCGGATCGTCCCGGCGATCTCATGATAGAGATCCTGATGCGCGTCCAGCCACATCTTCTCCCACATCAGCACCTCCGGGTGATGCAGCAGCAGCCGCAGCAGCGAAACGAACACGCCGTCACGTGGGCGATCACCCTTGCGGACGCCCTGAAGGAACTGATCGATCTTCCGGTAGCCGCTGATGGCGCGCTCAACATCGATGCCGCGTGCGCGCGCCTCTGCCTTGAAGTACTCGTCAAAGCCCGTCGTGCTGTCAGCGCGGAAGATATCCATCAGCGGGCTTTGCCGCTCGATCCCCCACAGCATCCCGTGAAGCTCATGGTTGCTGAACCAGTCGTCCAGCACCGAGCGCCACCACGTCCGGTAGTGCGGGTTCATCAGCGATGGGCGGGTCGCCGTTCGTCCCCAGTGATCGCGATCCATCAGGTGGACTGCGCCGGGCTGCCAGATGGGGCGGATGCCGCTGGCAGAAGTCTCACAGTAGTACGTGTAGACCTTCATCCCGCGCCGGATCGCCGCAGGGATGACATCCGCCAGCGCGTCAAACCCTTTATAGAGCGGATCCGGCGCAGTGAACTGTTTATGGAAGGTCGCCTCATAGTAGGCGGGATTAGGCTTGTAGAATGCGCCGCCCTGAAGATGATCCGGCTCTGCCACGCCATGATCGGGAAAGCCATAGACAGCCCGCCCCGCGTTTCCATAGCTCCATGACAGTGCCGAGATGAACAGGGCATTGACACCGGCTTTTTCCTGAAGAATGTCGAGCACCTGCTCCACACCCTCATCGATGAAGCTGATCGCGCCGATCTGAATACCGACAAAAGTTTTGCTCATGAGCCTTGTTTCCTGAAAAGAGTGAAGTCCTGCATCGTCCACATATCAGCGCCCGCGCAGACGTGGATCGAGAAAGTCACGCAGCCAGTCGCCCAGAATGTTGAGCGAAAGGACGGTCAGCATGATCGAGACGCCGGGAAAGACCGCCAGCCACCAGCTCCCTGCCAGAAGCTGATCGCGGCTTTCCGCCAGCATGCCGCCCCATGTCGGAATCGTGGGCGGGACGCCCAACCCCAGGAATGAGAGCGACGCCTCTGACAGGATCACGCTGGCGACGTTGAACGACGCGATCACGATCAGCGGGGCAAACACGTTCGGGAAGATGCCCTTGCGAATGATGCGCAGGTCAGATGCGCCGATACAGCGTGACGCCGTGATATGCTCACGCTCGCGTTCAGCAATTGTGCTGCCCCGCGTGATGCGCGCATAGGTCACCCATTGACCGATGCCGAGCACGATCACCAGATTGCCGACCCCCTGACCCAGCACCACCAGCACCATGATCGCCAGCAGGATGAACGGAAAACCGAGCTGAATATCGGCAATGCGCATGATGATGTCGTCGATCCAGCCGCCATAGTAGCCTGCAATCAAGCCGAGGATAGTGCCGAGGACGCCGCCGATCAGCACCGCCGACAAGCCGACCGCCAGCGAAATGCCAGCGCCATAGATCAGCCGGGAAAGCACATCGCGCCCCAGCCCATCCGTGCCGAGCGGAAAATCGATCACGCCGTCGGCATTCGCCGTCATCGGGGGCATCAGGCGAAGGGTGAGGCTCTGACGATTCGGGTCTTTCGGCGCGATCTGGGGTCCGAAGACCGCCATGAATGTCACGATCCCCAGAATGATCATCGCCAGGATCGGCCAGCGCGCCTTGAGCAGGCTGTGACGAGCGCGCTTCCAGTTGGAAGGTGATTTTGAAAGCAGGCGTGTCATCGTTGCAGCATCCGGATGTGCTTTCTGATCGCCACTTTCCGGTGAAGTTCGCTTGCTAACCGTCGTCACTCTACGTACTCCCAATTTCGCTGAAATACCATCATCATGAATTCCTGTCATCCCTCAGGTTACATACTGCCGGTCTGGATTGTCAGCGCAGTTGAATGCGGGGATCGAGCCGCGCATAGAGCAGATCAACCAGCAGATTGATGATGACAAACATGAACGAGAAAACGACGACTGATGCCTGAACAACGGGAATATCCCGCTGGTTAATCGCGTTGAAAACAAGCCGTCCTACGCCGGGCCACGAGAAGATGGTTTCCGTGATCACGACCCCGCTGAGCAAAAAACCGAACTCAAGCCCCAGGATGGTCACGATCGGGATGAGCGCATTGCGAAAGGCATGACGCAGGATGACCAGACGGTTGGGCAGCCCTTTGGCACGCGCTGTCTGCACATAGTCCTGCGCGAGAATTTCCAGCATGGAGGAGCGCACCAGACGCGCATTGCGCGCCAGTGAAAACGTCGCAATTGTGATTCCCGGCATGATCAGGTAGCGAAGCGCATTGGGGAAATTGGTGAACGCGGTCGAGAAATCGCCTTGCAGCAGAGGCTGAAGGAAAGGAACATGCCCCGAAATGGGCAGCAGCCGAAGCGTCAGCCCGACGAAAAGAATCAGCATGATGCCCAGCCAGAAGCTCGGCATCGACTGACCGAACATGGCAAACAACATGATGCCGCTGTCCAGCGGCGTTCCACGCTTCATCGCCGAGATAATGCCGATCGGAATGGCAAGCGAGATCGCCAGGACGAAGGCGAAAATCGTCAGCTCCAGCGTCGCAGGCAGGCGCGCCATGACCATTTCCAGCGCCGGCTGTCTGCTGCGCAGGGAATTTCCCAGGTCACCGCGCGCCAGCCCGCTCAGAAAACTCAGATACTGCTCTGGTAAAGGCTTGTCAAAGCCTAATGCGACACGTGCCCGCTCGATTTCTTCAGTACTTGCCCGCTCGCTAACGTAAAGATACGTCGGATCGCCGGCAAGATGCAGTGATATGAAGGAGAGTAAGGTCACTCCAAACATCACGATGAGCGATTGAAGCAGGCGGCGAATGATAAACGTTGTCATACAGGCTCGAATTTCTTCAGATCACTTGCCAGGAACATCAACAGGGGCGCAGCACAAGAATCACTCACTGCGCCCCTGAACTTGCTAGTCTACACGAAACTCATGACAAGTGCTGTCAGTTACCTGCCAGAGTGGCGTTGTAGACAACCACCTGCTCGTCACGGCGAGCAGACCATTCAACGCGATTGCTCACGCCATAAAAATCCGGCTGGAAGTACAGCAGCAGCCACGGCGGATCGTTGTAGAACACCGTCAGCATTTCATTGACGATTTCCCGCTCGGTATCCGGATCCACCCCAGCAGCCGAGTCCCACAGCTCGAACCATTCCTCGTTTGCCCAATGGGTGTAGTTCGTACCCGCATCCGGAGCCGAGAGGTCGGCCATGTCGTAGAGCGCGCTCCAGGTCGATCCACCCGTGCCCAGGAAGAACAGCGGACCGACATCCTTAGCGCGTACCCGCGGCAGATAGTCTGACGCCCAGTCGAGGATCTCGACATTGGTCTGAACGCCGACATCGGTCAGATACTGTGCGATCGCCTGCACGACATTGGCATCGTTGAGGTAGCGGCCGCGCGGACCCTGCAGCGTGATCTCGAAGCGAACGCCGTCTGCGCCGCGCGGATAGCCAGCTTCGTCGAGAAGCTGTTCCGCCATTGCGGGATCATACGGATACGGTTCGAGGTTCGGGTTATTGTTCGGCGGGTTGACCATCCTGCTGGCGCGTTCGCATTCTGTGCCGAGCAGCGTCCGGCAGATGGTAGGAACGTCTACCGCATACTGGAGCGCCACGCGAACTTCGCGATTCTGAATGGCGTCATATCCCGGCGCATCGGCGAAGGCTTCGCCAAACTGGAAGCCGACATACATGCGGCGCGTGCCTGCCACAGCCTGAACTTCAGCGACGCCGCTGTTGTTGATAGCGGCGACCTGATCCGGCGGGACATTGGCAATGATGTCAACGTTGCCAGCCAGCAGTTCAGCCGTGCGAGTTGAGGCTTCAGGGATCACGCGCCAGTAGATCCGATCGAAACCGGCATCGCGCAGTGTGTATCCTTCAACCTTCTCGATCAGGACATAATCGTCACGAACCCATTCAACGAAACGATAGGGACCACTGCCCACCGGAGCGCTCGCCGCTTCTTCAAGAGACAGAGACTCATAGTAGTCCTTGCAGTGGATATAGACTTCTGACAGCAGGCCAAGACGGAGATTGACCGACTGCGCACGATCCATGATGATCGTCGCTTCCAGATCGCCGTCAACACGGGCATCCACATAACCCACGGACGGGAAAACGAAACCAACGGTATTGCCCGTGAAGGCATTGGCAGGATCGGCTGCGCGCTGGAAGGTGTAGACCACGTCTTCAGCCGTGAGTGGCTCGCCATCATGGCAGGTCAGCCCTTCATTGAGCGTGAACGTCCATTCTGTGCCATCTTCGGAAATGGAGAAGCTGTTGGCGAGGAACGGATCGAGTGAACCGGACTCCGAAATCTCGTACAGCGTTCCAAAAACGTGATTGAAAATGTTGGACTCTGCACGTGAGCCGACCAGCGAAGGCTCCAGCGCGCCCACATCCACACTCTGCGCAATGACGAGCGTGCTCTCATCAGGCATCTGGGCGAAGGCGACCGCCGGGATCAGCAGTGCGACGATGGCGGTGAGGGTGATGATCGAGATCATCCGCCTGAAAACTGTGTTCATCCTCAAGTACTCCCTTCGATCTCTCAAAAAAAGACTGCGTTCTGACTGTCGATGGTGAACGTGTGAGTCACATCAATTCGACTTAAATCCTCCTTCGTCTAAGATGGATTGGATAGTGACCGCTCGCCGTTCCCGGCTGGAACGGGCGCAAGCCTCCACCATCGCCAGTGAGAGGATGTGATCGCGGCCGCTGCACTGAAGCGCAGCGCCATGGACCACTGAATCCACAAATGCATTCAGCAGCCCCTCGGTTTCGGTGATCCAGAGTTCATGGGGCGGCAGGGAAATATCAGTCAGCGCAGGGTCATCGCGGCGGGCATAGGCGAGCGCGCCGAACTGATCACGCTGGGTGATGATCCCGGCGCTGCACTCGGTACGCCATTCAAAATTCGGCTGTGCCCAATTGCTCTGCCATGTCCCCTGATAATTGACGATCAGGTCTGAAGCGCCGCTGCCGCGCCCGAAAGCGAACAGGGCGGCAACATTGGCGTCACTGGCGTACATGCTCCAGGACGGATTCCACGTCTGACATTCGACCAGGACAGGCTCAAGCCCGTAAACGTAACGCATCAGGTCGAAATGATGGATGGACTGTTCCCAGAGCATCGGCTGATCCATCGTCAGGGGATACTTGTTGAGATTGGCGCGATTGCCATCGCGCCAGCGCTCATAGGTAAAACGGGCGAATTCCGGCTGTCCCACAGTGGCATCCGCCAGCAGGGACATGACCGCGTGCGTGACGGCGAGATAGCGAAAGTTCAGCCCCACCATGAGCGGCACATCGCCCGCCAGTTCGACAAGCTGAACCGCTTCCCGCACGCTCAGCGCCAGCGGCTTCTCGATCAGCATGGGGATGCCGCGCGCTGCCGCTGCCTGAACCTGTGCCTCGCGTCCGATCGGCGGATTGGCAAGGACGAGCGCGTCGATACCCCGCACAGCAGCCAGCGCCGCTCCGACATTATTGAACGACGGTCGGTCGCCATACTTGTCTGCGGCGTGTTCGACTGCCGCAGGGTTGGGATCGACATACGCGGCGATCTCGCAGCGCGGCGAGCGATGCAGCACTTCTGCCCAATGCATTCCACGGACGCCGAGACCGGCGAGCAGCACCCGCAGCGTCATGGCTGCACCTCGTGGATAGGCTGCGCCGCCCTCAGACGGGCATCGAGCGCCTGGGCGATTCCTTCAGCAAAGGGTGTCCAATCCCTGAAGCCGGTATCGCGCGCCAGGCGGTCTGAAGCCAGCCAGCCGCGCCGGGTCACCGGCGATGATGCCCCGTTTTCTGCCCGCGCAATCTGAACCTCAGGCAGACGGGATTGGATGACACTGGCGATATCCAGCGGGGACATGCGCTGACCGGCGGCGACATTGTAGAGCGCGTGCAGCAGCGTATTCGCTTCCAGCAGGGCGATCAGCGCCCGCCCGACATCCGGGGCAAACGTCCAGTCGCGAGCCGGCTCATCAGGCGGCGTCATCTGCCCTGTGGTGACGGCTTCCTCGATCAGACGCCCGACCATACTGACGCGCAGCCGCGTCGGACGAGAGATTTCATTCAACCCGTAGATATTGCTCAGACGAATGACTGCAACATCACGACCATAGTCATGACGAAGCGCCGTAAAAAGCGCCTCGATCGCCGCTTTCGATGCCGCATATAGCCCACGCGGCGTTGGGGGAAGATCCTCGCTGACAGCGCCTTCCGTCTCCGCGTAGACCGCGCCTGAACTGACGCCGATGACACGGCGCACGCCATGCGCTTCTGCCCAGTCGAGCGCATTCAGCGCTGGCAGCAGGTTGGCACGGTAATGCGCCGCAGGACTCAGCCCCATCTCTTCAGGCGAAGCAGTCAGCGCCGCGCCGAGGATGAGGAAATCTGCCTCCAGATCAGGCAGGAAGTCTGCTTCCGCCTCGATCAGCGTGATCGGATCCATTTCCGCCCAGCGCGCGCGCACGTCCGGATCAAACCGGCGATCGAGCGCGATCACGCGATACCCGGTGTTCACCAGACCGGGGATGATGTTGGACATGACGAAGCCGCCTGCCCCGGTGATCAGCACCTGCCGACTCATGATTTACCACCATCCTCAACCGCCCCGTTGATCACTGTATCCCAGCCTTCAGCGATCAGATCGCCTGCGCTGGCGATATGGGTTTCAAGCAGGCGCGTGGCTTCTGGCAGGTCACGCTTGTCGATGGCTTCGATAATGGGAAGGTGATTAAAAGCGATCTGGCGAATATCGCTGTTACGGCGGTTGCGGAGCGCCATCACCTGGCGCACGCGCAGATTGACGGCATTCCACATCGACTGCAAAAGCGAATGATCGCTCAGCTCGATCAGCGCGTCATGGAACTGCCGGTCGATCTGGCTGACTCTTGAAATATCGCCGGCGTCTGCGGCGGCGAGCATGTCGTCAAAGATGGCATGCAGCCGGCGGCTGGCTTCCGGCAGGTTTGCCTCAATAATGCGGCGCGCCGCAAAGGTTTCAAGCGCAATTCGTAAACTGTATAGTTCTTCAATATCCTTGCGATGCAGCATTCTGACCGCCGCGCCGCGATACGGCACAACTTCGACCAGTCCTTCGGCAGCGAGCTGCTGAAGCGCCTCACGGAGCGGCGCGCGGCTCACCCCCAGATCAGCCGCCAGTTCTGTTTCGACCAGCGCCTGCCCAGGCTTCAGCTCTCCACTCAGGATGGCATCTCTCAATGCATCGAGCACCCGTTTGCGGAGCGGTTCATTCTGTAGGGCAGTCAAGCCACTCGGCATTTTTTCACCACTTCCAACTCATGGTATATCACTTGACAACGCCAAATCCCGCTATATATTCATGTCAAGTGTCGTCTGTAAACTGTCGACAATCGACAATGGCACACAGTATAGAGAGTTTGATGCGGTGTGTCAATCAATTCACATGTCTAAAGATTACGAGCAGATTTTTGAGCATTCTGGACAGAAACTGATGATTTTTCTGCCTTGCTGCCGCTTTCCCTGCTCGTACCATTGGAGGGAACAGCGCTGAAAATGAACGTAACCCCTGTAAATTCCCTGCGGACGAACGCGGCGCAGCTCGTAGCGATCGCGGTCAGCGGCAGCATCAGCCAGCCCGGACTGCGATATCCCGGCTATACATTAAATCAGGCGGGTGTAGGAGCCGTGCTGCCCGGCATGTCTGGCGTGGTCTATAACGCCAGGGTTGGCGATCCGGCCTTTGGCTGGGCGGGCGACCATGTGGAACCGGGAACCTCAATTGCCAACCCGGATGGCGCGGCAGATTTCGCGCTCCATTACCTGACCTGTATCGGCAATCGCGCCGTCGTGACCAGTGGTCTCGCCAAAGGCGCACAGGGCATCGTCACCGGAGAACACGCCAGACTGCTCGTCGATTTCGACGATGAGACCAACGATCTGCTGTGCGTCGGCGACACGATCCAGATCATCGCGAAGGGTCGCGGGTTGATGCTGACGGATTATCCGCAGATTGAACTCAAAAAGTGCAGCCCGGAGCTGATCAGCGCCATCCCCATCGAAGCCATCGATGACAGGCGAATCCGCGTGCCGGTGACCATGGAACTGCCGCCGCGCATCATGGGTTCGGGCGCGGAACTCAATTCAGAATTCGTCGATCAGGACCTGATGAGCGGCGATCGCGCACTGATGGCAGAACTGGGTATCGACAAAATGAAGCTGGGCGATCTGGTCGTCATTCCCGATGCAGATCACCGCTTCGGACGCGGTTTCCGCAAAGGCGCGGTCTCAATCGGGCTGTGCATTCATGGCGATTCGGTGATGACGGGTCATGGGCCGGGCATTCTGACCCTGATGACATGCCCGGAACCCTGCATCGAATGGGTGATTGACCCCGGAGCCAACATCGCCAATTACCTGCGCATTGGAGAGGTATCGTGAGTGTGAAAACAAACGCCCATCTGCTGGTCAGCGTCTCGGTGATGGGTCAGATCGCATCACCGGGATTTCCCGGTTTGCCGGCCGAACCCTACCGGCTTGACGCGCACGGACGCCCTTTCCTGCTGCCCACCTATGGCGGCATCGTCTATAACGTCTCGGTTGGCGACAGCGCCTATGGGTGGCTGGCAGACTGCATTCACCCCGGCGTGAGCATCTCGCTCAAGGATGACATGGGCAATCGCGGGCTGAACCTGTTCTCTTGCGTCGGCAACACGGCTGTCGTCATGAGCGGCGACGCCAAGGGCGCACGCGGCATCGTCACGGGCAAGAGCGGGCGCTTCTCGGAGCATGTCATCATTCACTTCTCCAGGGAAGACCGTGAGAAGATGGCGATCGGCGACAAGATCGTCGTGCGTTCGCTGGGCACGGGCATGGTGCTTGAGGATCATCCCGATGTTCATCTTAAGAGCTGCTCCCCTGCCCTGCTCGATAATCTGGAAGTCACTACGACCGAAAGCGGCAAGCTGGGCGTCCCTGTGACGGCGGTCGTGCCGCCGCATCTGCTGGGCGCGGGCGCAGGGCTGACGAGCGAAGGCGGCTCGCTGCACATCCAGACGCAGGATCGTGAAGCGATCCGGGCTGCCGGGCTGGATACGCTGCGCCTCGGCGATATCGTCGCCCTCCAGGATTACGACAGCAGTTTCAATCATGGCTACATGCGCGGCAGCATCGGCATTGGCGTAGTCGGACAGGGAGACAGCCCCCGTGCCGGGTACGGGCCGGGGCTGACGCTGATCATGACTTCTCCCGGCGGCGGGATCGAACCGATCGTCACGCCGGGCGTCAACCTGACCGATTTATTTCAGCTAAACGCCTGATCGGGCGAGAAGGAGACAACATGGGTGCGCGTTATATCAAGCACATGGCGTTTGCCGTCAGGGACGCCAACGCGGCGCTGAAGACGTATCAGGATTTCCTCGGTGTTGGTTTTGATGGCAAGGTGCAGGATTTCCCGAAGTCGCGCAATCGCGTCGCGCAGTTCTGGGTCGGCGATGTGGAATATCAGCTCTGCCAGTCGCTCGATGAGGGGGGACGTTTCGACGCATGGATCAAGGAACGCGGCTATGAAGGTCTGCATCATATCTGCTACGCCGTAGATGACATCGACGCCGCGCTGGCGGAAGCTCAGGCGAACGGAGCCACGCTGAAGGAATGCGCAGCCTGCAAGGTGAAAGGCAGCCATGTCCATCCTGAAGGCTGGGTCGCCTTCCTCGATCAGGAAGCCGGCGGCATCGAGCTGGAGCTGATGCAGGTTTACACGCCCGAACAGCTTGAGGAATACAAAGCGGTCAAGGGAATCTAACCGATGGGGATCACGTTGGTGCGTGTCCCCGTTGACGCGCTGGAAACCTTCACCCTGAACGCCTTCCGCGCCATGGGCGTCAGCGATGACGAAGCGCGGATGTGCGCGGCAGGGCTGATGCAGAGCGAGCTTCATTGTCTTCCCGGTCAGGGACAGGGGGTGCGCCGCCTGCCTACCTACCTGGAACGCATTCGCAAGGGCTACCTTCAGCCCGGCGCGCCGTTCACCGTCGTCAAAGAGACGCCCGCGCTGGCTCTGGTCGATGGCAACAACGGTCTCGGCTCTGTCATCTCTCAGAAAAGCATGCATCTGGCGGCGCAGAAGGCGAAAACCAGCGGCATCGGCACGGTGATCGTCCGTAACAGCACGCATTACGGTTCTTCTGCCGTGCCCGCCCGGATCGCCCTCGATTACGACTGCATCGGCATCGCCATGACCAATGCCGGACCGGAAATGGCTCCCTGGGGGGGCGCAACGGGCGTGGTCGGAACCAATCCCTGGGGGGTCGTCGCGCCTACAGGCGGCGATTTTCCGATCGTTCTCGATATCGCGCTGACGACAGCAGGCAAGGGCATGATGCGCTGGTATGAACGTGAGGGCAAAAAGATGCCTCTCGACTGGGCGCTGACGCCGGAAGGTCATGAAACAGATGATCCCGCTGCGGCCATGCAGGGCTTCCTGCTGGGCATTGGCGGACACAAGGGATACGGACTGGCGATGATCACCGATGTGATCACCGGCGTCATCAGCGGCGGCGGCTTCGGGCTGATGCCATACAGCAATCCGGCGCGGCAGGATGTCTCGCATACCTTCATCGCCCTTGATATTGAATTCTTCATGCCCGTCACCGAGTTCAAGGCGCGCATGGATCACTTCATTCGCGATATCAAGGCGCAGAAACTGCGTCCGGGGTTCAGCGAAATTCTCGTCCCCGGTGAGATCGACTATCGCCGTGAGCAGCATTACCGCGCGCATGGCGCAGAGCTGGACGCAGAGGTGTTTGACCAGCTTGCGGCGCTGGCGCAGGAACTTGCGATCGAATTCCCATTTGAGCGTGAGGTGACCGCATGATCGCTGCACAGCTCACACGTCCACTGGCTGACCGGCTGGAATCGCTGCCAGATCCGATCTTTGCCTCGTCAGCAGGAAACGCGCCTCCAGCAGTCATCGAACACGCCGCAGAAGCCATCGATGCCGGACGGACGCACTACACCGACCGTCCCGGCATTCTGCCTCTGCGGCAGAATATCAGCGCTTTTCTCGATCGGGCTGGCGCATCGATCAAACCCGACGCGATCACTATCACCTGCGGCGTGATCGAATCGCGGTTTGTCGCGTTCAAGCAGATGCTCAAGCCCGGCGACAGCGTGGCAGCGGCGGCCGCTTCAGCGGCTGACCTGCGCGGCTTGTGCGCGCTGCTCAGCCTGAAGCTGATCGAAACGGATGATCTGGCTGCCGCAGACAGCGCACAGTTGATCTTCACATCAGATGAACGACAGTTGGCAGCGGCGCTGGCGAACCCCGGAAAACCCTGGATCGTGCATCTCTGGCGGCTGGGGTCCCCGGCTGCCGTGCCCGAAGACGGCGCAGATCGGGTGATCATCATCGGTGAATTCGAACAGCTTCCCGGATGGCGGGTCGGCTGGATGGCGGGTTCCTCGGCGGCGAGCAAACTCCGCGCCTACAAACAGAGCATGACGATCTGCACACCCAGCGTCTCTCAGTGGGCGGCGCTCGGTATTCGGCCGCCTTCTGGAGAGCATACGCCATGACGCAGATGACCCTGAACCCGAACATTCCGGAATCCATCCGCGCAGTGGCAGCAGACGGGACTCAGCTCCGCTATGCCCTGATGGAACTGACCGCCCAGTACCCCGATGCCATTGCGCTTGGGCGAGGCGATCCCGATCTCGCCTGCCCGCCCTATATCCTTGAGGCAGCACAGCGCGCCCTGCGCAGCCACCCGAATGAGATCACCCCTGTTGCAGGGTTGATGACGCTGCGGGAAGCGATCGCGGACAAACTGAAACGCGAAAATGGTATTCCTGCCTCAAAGGACAATGTCATCGTCACCACGGGCGGGCAGGAAGGCCTGTTCCTGATCATGCAGGCGCTGCTCAATCCCGGTGATGAGGTGCTCGTGCCGGACCCGCGCTATACATCCTACGATGAAGCGATCGAGAGCGCAGGCGGCAGGATGGTCATGATCCCAACCGATCATGAGGATGCCTTCAACCTGCGTGCAGAAGCGGTCGAAGCGGCGATCACACCGCGCAGCAAGGTGCTGCTGATCGTAACGCCCAGCAATCCAACCGGCGGAATCGTGACTGAGGAACGGCTGCGCGCCATCGCAGAGGTCGCCATCCGCCATAACCTGATCGTGATCTCGGACGAAATTTACGAGAAGTTCGTTTATGATAATTGGCAGCACTTCAGCATCGCGTCGCTGCCCAGTATGGCAGAACGCACGATCACGCTCAACGGCTTCTCGAAGACCTACGCCATGACCGGCTTGCGGGTCGGTTATGTGTGCGCGCCCGCCAATGTGATTGACGCGATGGCCCGTGTGAAAGCGCTGACGACGGGACCGGCAGCGGCGATCTCGCAGCGTGCGGCGCTGGCTGCGCTGCTCGGCCCCCAGGAAACGATCGACTCATTCCGGCGCATCTATGATGAACGCCGCCGTGTGATGATGAACGGGCTGACGGCGCTTGGGCTGGATTACAGCGAGCCGCGCGGAGCCTTCTTCCTGTGGACGAACAGCGGTTCAACAGGCATTCATGCCACGGAACTCAGCTATCTGCTGCTCAAGGAGGGGCGTGTTCTGATCTTCCCCGGCACGGGCTTCGGTTCCAACTGGGGAGGCTATCTGCGCATCAGCGTGCTTCAGTCCACCGATCTGCTGAAAGAAGCGCTGGAACGTATGCGCCCGATCATTGAGCGCTATCGGGCAACCTAAGGAAAAGTGTGTTATGAACGGTCTCGTATGCAGTGCCGCCAACAGGGAAACGGCACAGGAAAGCTGTCCGGATGGTCGCTGAAACTACCCTTGTCCACAATCCTGTGGCACTGCTCCAGGCGCTGATCCGCATCCCCTCCCCCAATCCGCCCGGCGATACGCAGCAGATTGCGCGTTTTATCGCCGATCTGATGCAGTCGATCGGCTGCGATGTTCGCCTGCTGGCTCCGCCAGAAAAACCGGAAGCCCTGAGCGCGATCGGCATCTTCGGCAGCGGCGATCCGGTCGTCATGCTGCATGCGCATATCGACACCGTCCCCATTGCGGATGCAGAAGCCGAACGCTGGAGCGTTGATCCGTATGGCGGAGCTATCGCAGACGGCA
Organism: Anaerolineae bacterium CFX9; assembly: GCA_030263515.1. Taxonomy (GTDB): domain Bacteria; phylum Chloroflexota; class Anaerolineae; order Aggregatilineales; family Phototrophicaceae; genus Flexifilum. The sequence continues at coordinate 18,018 of SZPD01000028.1, forward strand.
AAATCTACGGCAAGGGCAGCATCGACGATAAAGCCCCCCTCGCCGCGATGATCAGCGCGCTGGCGTATGCGGCTGATCATCGTGATCGGCTGCAAGGCACGATCGTGCTGGTCGCCGCGGCAGAAGAAGAGGTCGGCGGCCAGTTGGGAACGCGCTGGCTGGCGGAGAACGGACATCTGCCTCAGTGTGATTTCATCGTGGTCGGCGAACAAACAGACAATCGCGTTGCCAATGCGCACAAGGGGGTGATGCGGGCGACGGTGCGGGCAGTCGGGCGATCCGTGCATGCCACCAATCCGGATCGCGGCATCAACGCGATCGCCATGATGGCACGCGCGGTCATGGCGCTGGAAGCCTATCATCAGGCACTCGCCGATCGGGTGCATCCGACTGTTGGCGTCCCTACCTGCAACGTCGGGGTGATCCAGGGCGGCAGCACCGCCAACGCCGTACCTGATACCTGCGTCGCCTATCTTGACCGGCGCATGATCCCCGGCGAAGACCCGCAGATCGTGAAATGTGAGTTGGAAACCGTGATTGCAGGTGTCGATCTTTCCCCTTACGGCGAAGATGCGCACCTGACGATCGGTGATTTTCTGGTCTCAAACTGGTACGAGTCGACGGTTCAGTCGAAGCTGGCGCGGCACTTCATGACTGCTGTGCGGGATACGCTGAATATTGCGCCGGGGCCGATCGGCTATCTGCCGGGCAGCGACGCCAAGCATCTCGTCGGCGTCAACCGGGGCGAAATGATCATTTTCGGTCCCGGCACGTATGAAGTGGCCCATGCCTTTGACGAATATACCCGGATAGAGGATCTGGAGGCTGCCACAAGAATTCTCAGGTTGTTTATCGATCGCGCAATGTTGAACGGTGATGTATCGTGAATTTTGACACTCTGATCAGAAACGGCAGTGTGGTGACCGAAAGTGGCATTCATCCGCTGCACATCGCAGTAACTGATGGCAGGATTACAGCGCTGCTCACCGATGAGCAGTTGGCGAACAGCACGGCGGCAGAAACGATTGATGCTGCCGGGCAGTACGTCATCCCCGGCGCGATCGATATTCACTTCCACTGCCGGGCGCCGGCTTACCCCGAACGCGGCGATTTTGCCAGCGAAACGCGCGCGGCAGCAGCAGGCGGCGTGACGACGATCTTCGAAATGCCGATCTCCAAGCCCTGCTGTGCCACGGGGGACATCTTCCGGTCACGGCGGGAATTGGGGCAAGCCAACGCCTATGTGAATTTCGCGTTGTATGGCGCGCCGGGCTTGCTCGATCCGCGTGAGATCGAGGCGATGGTGAAGGAAGGCGCGATCGGCTTCAAAATCTTCATGACCGCCGCGCCTGCGGGGCGGGATGACGAATTCGTCGGCTTGTGCCTGCCAAACCCGTCCGAATACTATCAGGCGCTCCAACTGGTAGCCCCAACCGGGCTGGTGACAGTCATCCATGCCGAGAACAATGAGCTGATGGAATGGCACATGGCACAGCTCGCCGCT
>SZPD01000029.1 GCA_030263515.1 Anaerolineae bacterium CFX9
CCAGGATTCATTTCCAGTTGAGCCGCCTTCAGTATGTGGACTTTCATACGCAGCGTTTTGAAACGGCGCTGATCCAGCTTCATTCCGAGCTTCGGCGGCGGGGGATTGTGCTGGCCCCGATCACTGCGGATAACCGCGATGTGCCCGTGCCCAGACAACAGCCATTGGAGGTGATGACTGCCTCGGAGCTTCCTGCGGCGCGGAATCGACGGAGCAGGGGAATTCTGGCTGGTATCATTGCGCTCATTCTGGTGATGCTGAGCATTGTCTTGATCATTGCTTCCAGCAGCTCAATCTTTTCCTTGGAGAACCCTGCGGCAACCTCGGAAACACTGACCGAAGCTGCGGGGGTTATCACTCCCATGCCCAGCGCTGAAGTCTCGGCAGATGTCGCACCGACTTCGACGGTGACACCGACTCGCCCGCCGATACTCTCCGCTACAGAAATTCACCTTACTGATGAGGCTGCTGTCGCCCTTCGCGAGACCGAGATCTATGCCGGGCTGTTCACCACGACCCAGATATTCGCGCTGACCGCCGCAAGCTGGACCGACACGCCGACCCCGATCTATGAGCAGACGGCATACCGCCGTATGACGGAGACGAGTATTGCGCGGACGAGCGCTGTCGCTGCCACACAGACTCAAATTGCCATCGTCAGCCCAACGCCGCGCCCCAGCCTGACGGCAGCGGCGATCGCGTGTGAAGGCTCGCCACCGACGCGCCTGAATGTCGGGATGCGGGCATTCGTCACTATCTCACCCGAAGGCTCAGAGCGGCAGAATCTGATGGTTCGTCAGGAGCCCGGCGGCGCGGCAGTGGGACGGCTTTCTGAGGGAACCCTGGTGTACATTACAGGCGCTGGAAGCTGCAATAACGGGCTGCTGTGGTGGCCCGTGGAAACTGCCGACGGCTCGATCCGTGGCTGGAGCGCTGAAGGGATCATCGGCGCAACCCCGAACGAGTATTTTCTGGTTCCCTTAGGGAGCTGATCCCTGAGAAGGCTTATGGCGGCGTTCCAGTTCTGCGAAGACATCGTAAATGGTGATGTCCAGCGCGGCCATGAGTACCAGTGAGTGATAGAACAGATCGCATAACTCGCCGATCTGCTGCTCACGCTCCTGCCCCAGAGCTGACACAACCACCTCTACAGCTTCCTCGCCGACCTTTTGCGCGATGCGGTTCAGCCCTTCATCAAGCAGCCGATTGGTATAGCTGCCCGGTTTAGGGTTGCGTTTTCGTTCGTTGATAGTCGCTTGCAGTTCGTCCAGAATATCAGGCATCAGGGGACTCCAGTGTGCGGAAGAAACAGGATACTTCACCCGTATGGCAGGCTGGCCCATTCGGATGGACGAGGACAACCAGCGTATCTTCGTCACAATCCACGCGGATTTCGTGCACGCGCTGGGTGTTTCCCGAAGTCGCCCCTTTGTGCCACAGTTCATTGCGGCTGCGGCTGAAAAAGACTGCTTCTCCGGTTTCAAATGTTCTGCGGATAGACTCTGCGTTCATCCATGCCACCATCAGCACTTGCAGCGTGGTCGCATCCTGAACTACAGCCGGGATCAGCCCGCGCTCGTCAAAACGAAGTTCGGCAGCGGTGACCGAGTTCAGGCGACTCATCGTAACTGCTCCCAACCCGTCATGCGCATGGGCACTCCCTGTTCAGCCAGATACTGTTTCAGCTCCCCTACGCGGAGTTCACTGAAGTGGAACAGAGTCGCCGCCAGCGCCGCGTCTGCCTTACCGGTCGTCAGCGCTTCATAGAAGTGTTCCTTTGAGCCAGCGCCGCCGGAGGCGATCACCGGGATTGAGACAGCTTCTGCAACGGCGCGCGTCAGTTCCAGGTTATATCCGGCTTTTGTGCCGTCGCGATCCATGCTGGTGAGCAGAATTTCTCCTGCTCCGCGCCGTTCAACTTCCTGCGCCCATTCGATTGCATCCAGCCCGGTGTTCACACGCCCGCCGTTGATAAACACTTCCCAGTGATCTTCTGTCCATTTCGGATCGATGGCGACTACGATGCACTGGCTGCCGAACGCCCATGCGCCTTTTGAAATCAGGTCTGGATCCTTCACCGCGGAACTGTTGATGGAGATCTTGTCTGCGCCGGCCAGAAGCGTGGAGCGAATGTCATCCAGGGTGCGAATGCCGCCGCCCACACAGAAAGGGATGAAAATGGTGTCGGCGACACGCCGCACCATATCAAGTGTCGTGCTGCGATTTTCGTGAGATGCCGTGATATCGAGAAAGACCAGTTCATCCGCGCCTTCGCGGTCGTAGACAGACGCCTGTTCAACCGGATCGCCGGCATCGCGCAGATCGACAAAGTTAATTCCCTTGACCACACGACCATTCAGGACATCAAGACATGGGATGATGCGTTTAGCCAGCACGCTGTGATCCTTTCGCAGCCACATGAAGCGCATCGGGCAGGGCGATTTTTCCCTCATAAAGCGCCATGCCGATCACTGCCCCCGCGACTCCCTGCGTCGCAAGCGCTTCGATATCGTCGAGACTGTTGACTCCGCCAGATGCGATGACATGAAGCCCGGTAGCTGCGCCGAGCGCGACCGTCGCAGCGATATTCACGCCCTCAAGATTGCCATCGCGGCTGACATCGGTATACAGCGCATGCCGAACGCCCATCTCAAACATCGATTGGCCGAGCGCTTCGGGTGTCAGTTCGGTGATGGACTGCCAGCCTTCGATGGCCACTTTGCCCGCGCGGCTGTCCAGCGCCACGCAGATAGAGTCTGAACCGTGCGTTTTAACCGCCGCCGCAACCAGATGGGGCGAGCGAATGGCCGCCGTTCCCAGGACAATACGTGCTGCGCCCCGGCTCAGTGCATCATGGATGTCTGCTTCACTGCGAAGCCCGCCACCAAACTGGATCGGGATGCTGAGCGCAGCGATTTGTTCCAGCACTGTCAGGTTATCATTTGCTGCTGAAAACGCACCATCCAGATTGACGATGTGCAGCCAGGGCGCGCCCATGTCAATCCAGCGTTTTGCTGTCGATACCGGATCGTCGCTGAACACTGTCTGCCGGTTTGGGTCACCTTCACGCAGGCGCACTACCTTGCCGGCGCGCAAATCGATAGCGGGATAAATGATCATCCGTTAAAGCTCCATGAAGTTGGCGAGCAGTTGCAGCCCGGTCTGCTGGCTCTTTTCGGGATGGAACTGAACGCCGAAGATATTGTCGCGCGCCACCATTGCGGTGAACTTTACGCCGTAATCCACCCGAATCACCACATCGCTGTCGATTGCAGGTTCGCAGTAATAGCTGTGAACGAAATAGGCGTAGTCTGACGAGGTGATCCCCTTGAGAAGCGGACACTCGCGCTGAACCAGAAGCTGATTCCAGCCCATGTGGGGAATCTTCAAGCCGGGAGTATCTCGAAAGCGTGTGACGGAGCCGGGCAAAAGCCCCAAACCCTCATGAGTGCCCATTTCATCACTCGACTCGAACAGGAACTGCATGCCCAGGCAGATGCCCAGATAGGGGATACCTGCGCTGACGGCTCCCCTGATCGCGCTGATCAGATTTTGCTCACGCAGCTTCTGCATGCCAGCGCCAAATGCGCCCACGCCCGGCAGGATGATCTTGCTCGCTCCCCGGAGTTCATGAGGGGTGCGAACGACGCGCATACTTTCCGCGCCCAGATAACTCAGGGCGTGAACAACGCTTCGCAGGTTGCCTGCGCCGTAATCGATAACGGCGAGCATGACTTCACCTCCAAACAAAAATCCCCGCTGTGTGCGGGGAATGACGACGCAGAGTCGAATTGATGCGCGTTCAGACGACCGGCACGGAAGTCAGGGAATGGGATCGATGATGATGAATCCGCAGAACGTCAAACACTGTACAGACACCTCTGAACGCAGATATGGGCAGTATAGCGATATGCCCGGCGGTTGTCAACGCGGCACGCGGCGCTACAATTGTCAGCCGGACTCGCCACGGAGGGATACATGGCTCCGATCATTGCGTTACTGACTGATTTCGGAACTGAAGACAGCTATGTGGGTGTGATGAAGGGCGTAATTCTGGGGATCTGCCCGGAGGCGCGCCTGATCGATATTACCCACCGCATTCAGCCACAGAATGTTCAGCAGGCAGCGTTTGTCCTGCTGAATGCATACCGGTATTTTCCCGTTGATACGGTCTTCCTGACGATTGTCGATCCCGGCGTTGGCAGCAAGCGGCGGCCTATCGGCGTTCGCGCCGGAAGCTATACATTTATCGCGCCGGATAATGGACTGCTGAGCTACACGCTCGCAGAACTTCCCCCCGCCACGGTGGTTGAACTCAGCAATGCGGCGATGCGAGAGAGCGCCGTGAGCGCGACCTTTCACGGACGGGATGTGTTCGCGCCTGCTGCTGCGCATCTGGCATGCGGCACAAGCCTTCTTGACTTCGGACAGGTGATCGGCGATATGGTGATGCTGCCCAAGCCCCGGCTGGAGATCACATCAGAGCGGGTAGTGGGCGAAATTATGCATATCGATCGCTTTGGCAACATCATCACCAGCATCGGGCCGTTTAACTGGGTGACATCCGAACAGATTACCATGTATGCGCGGCCGGGCGTGCCGCAGCCTGTTCAGGTGGCAGCCCCGACAGCCAGTGTTCTGATCCGCGGCGCTGAGCTGAAGGGGATTCGGCGCACTTACAGCGAAGGTTCCGTTGGGGAACTCATGTCGATCATCGCCAGCGACCGTTATCTCGAAGTTGCCGTGAATCAGGGAAATGCGGCCGAGCGGCTGGGCGCAAAAATCGGCGATATTGTTGAACTGATCCCGGAGCAGAAGTGACGATGCAGCAGTTTGTGATAGAAGGCGGACACCGTCTGTCGGGGGTGATCAAGGCGGGCGGGAATAAGAACGCCGCGCTCAAAATGCTGCCAGCCTGCATCCTGACGGACGAGCCTGTCATTCTGCGCAATATGCCGGATATTCTGGATGTCAGAACCCTGATCGAGATTATGCGCGGGCTGGGTGTGGAGATCACATGGATCGAAGCGAATGTACTCCGCGTGCATGCCCGGCGTATTGGCGAAACGCGCATCGATGAGCGCCTGGCAGGGAAGCTGCGCGCCAGCATCGTGCTGGCGGGCCCCATGCTTGGTCGCTGCGGCGAAGTTTATCTTCCTGTGCCCGGCGGTGACGCGATCGGCGAACGCAGGCTGGATATGCATGTTTTTGCCCTTGAACGGCTGGGGGCGTCGGTGTCGTTTGATGGGCGGGGTTTTCAGCTTCGGGCAGAAAAACTTGTGGGGGCTGACATTCTGTTCATGGAAGCCAGTGTTACGGCAACGGAAAATGCCATCATGGCGGCCGTGCTGGCGAAAGGGACGACCATTCTGCGCAATGCGGCAGCAGAACCCCACGTGCAGGATCTGTGCCAGATGCTGAATGCCCTGGGAGCGCAGATTGAAGGGGTAGGATCAAACAGGCTGGTGATCCATGGGGTTGAACGTCTGCACGGCGGCGAGGCGCGTGTTGGCGCAGACTTCATGGAGGTGGGCAGCTATGTTGGCGCAGCCGTCATGACGCACGGCGAAGTCACCATTCAGGATGCCGATCCTGAGCATCTTGATATCATTGCGCTGGTTTACAAGCGGCTGGGCGTGCATTGGGAGACGCGCGGTAATGATATCCACGTTCCTGCTCGCCAATCCCTGACGATCACACAGGATCTCGGTAACAGAATCCCGATCATCAAGGCACAGCCATGGCCAGCATTTCCCCCGGATCTGATGAGCATTGCGCTTGTGATCGCCACACAGAGCGCGGGCGCGGTGCTGTTTCATGACTGGATGTACGAAAGCCGGTTCTTCTTCACCGACAAGCTCCAGCGGATGGGCGCGCGGATTACCCTGTGCGATCCGCACAGGGTGCTGGTGCAGGGCCCGACGGCGCTGCGCGGCTCAGCCCACATCTCCAGCCCGGATATCCGCGCTGGGATGGCGCTGCTCCTTGCAGCGCTCGCCGCGAAAGGCGAAACGCGGATCGCCAATGTGCAGCAAATTGACAAGGGTTACGAGAACGTGGAGGAAAAGCTCACTTCGCTGGGCGCGAATATCGTGCGGATCGATGTCGGCGAGCTGAACTAACGCGCAGCAGCACCTAAAACCCTGACCTCACCTGTACGGCGGGTGATTCCCTGTGCATCCATATATTCCAGCAGAGCAATCGCAATTTTTCTTGAAGTGCCGAGCTGATCGCGGCATTCAGCCGCCGTGATCTGCCCGTTTACCGCAATATGCCTGCGCACCATCGCGACCGCCTGCTCATAACTGCTGCGTAAGAAGATCAGACCTGGCTGAAGCAGAATCAGGGTTTCAAGATCGAGCAGCGCGCGAATAACTGCTTCTGATGCCAGAGCGGCGGCTTCTCCATAGGACGGCGGCGACATGGGCTGGACGCGCATCTGATCCAGAAGCCGCTGGGCAGCGCGTTCCTGCTCTGTAGAGAACTGAATGGCATGATCGCGCATCCGAACGATGCCGCGTTCTATGACGATTTCTTCATCCAGTGCCCCCAGATGGGTGATGGTAGGCTGGCGCAGATTCAGACGTGAACCGAATTCCTCTCGCGGCATTCCCAATCTGAGCGGGAAAGCAGTATGGAACTGCCGGAGCAGGATTCGGGCACGGTGCAGGAGGGCGGCCGCGCTGTCTGCATTCAGCAGCCCCTCTGGAAATGCGATGACAAGGCGGCTGTTCACCGCCAGAGCCAGCGCTGCATCGAACTGTTCAGCCTGAAGGCCGGAACGGGACAGGACGATTTCTGCCCGGACTGGAATTTCACCCTGGGCTGCCCGCGCAATGCGCATTTCAGGTGTCAGCGCGGTGCCGTTCTGGAACATCGCGAGCACTTTGGGGTCTCGCCTGCGCCATGTGCGAGGTGGATGCGCGCTGAGCACTTTCCCCCCGCCGATAGTTTCGGGGGGTGATGGGAAGCGGACGATGAAGCGATCGCCGTCGAAGATCGCGGCAGGCTCGGAAAGAAGCAGTTGTGCCCACCCGGTTTGACCCGGACTGAGGGTATCAGCTTCCAGCAGTCGAACCCTGGCGTTCAGCGCGGCAGTTCCAGTGTAGACGCGCACTGCTGTGTTGTGCCGGATTGGGCGTGAAGCTTCCCTCAGAAGAGTCAACTGAATATCACACAGGCTGGTTGCCGCTGAGTGGCCGGCCAGGGTCAGCACGTCGCCGCGCCGGACATCGTATGTGCTGACACCCGCAAGATTGACCGCTGCACGGCTGCCTGCGGCAGCCAGCGGCACAACCTGATGGAAGGATTGAAGCGAACGAACGCGCGCGCGCAGCCCACGCGGCTCAAGCTGAACCTCAATGCCTGAGGGCAGGTCGCCGCCCAGCAGTGTGCCTGTCACGACTGTTCCAAAACCCCTGAGTGTGAATACACGGTCGATCGGCAGTCTTGGGATCAGGTTGGATGGACGGGATGGAAGCTCAGAGAGCAGGGCTGCGAGCGCCGTTCTGAGGGTTTCGAGTCCGGTTCCACGGGCAGCAGAGACATGGACGATCGGCGCTTGTGCGAGGGTGGAATGACGCAGTGTATCCCGGATTTCCGCCTCTACCAGCGCGAGCCATTCTGAATCTTCAATCAGATCGATTTTGGAGAGGATGACGATGCCGTGGCTGACTTCCAGCAGCGACAGGATCGACAGATGTTCGCGGGTCTGGGGCATGACGCCCTCATCCGCGGCGATGACCACGAGAGCAGCATCGATACCACCTACACCAGAAAGCATATTGCCGATAAAGTCCCGATGCCCCGGCACATCCACGATGCCCACTGTTTCACCGCCAACAGACAGGGCAGCAAAACCGAGATCGATCGTCATCTGCCGGGCTTTTTCCTCAGCCAGACGATCGGGATCGGTTCCGGTCAGCGCCTTGACAAGGCTGGATTTCCCGTGGTCAACATGACCCGCGGTTGCAATAACGCGCACAGCAAGAACTTCAGATGCGCATCAGCCGCCGTTCGGCGTGCCGCCGTTGCGCGGGGGCGCTGCCGCCGGGACCGATGAAGAAGCTGAAGAAGGCGCGGCGGCGTTTGCGGAAGCGCTGGAAGCCACAGTGTCGTATGCCAGCAGAAGGGACTGGTAGCGCTCGCGATACAACTGGGCGCGTTCACGTTCAAGATTCCAGATCCGCGCCAGGCTGTCCTGAAGCGGGGGCAGCGTTTCTTCCACGGCGACCATGCGCTGTACAAAGCGTTCAAAATCCCGATCGTGCTGACGCCAGACATCATCGGACTGAACGGTGTACTGTTTCCAGCGCTTCTGATCTTCTGTACGCCAGTCGTTCCATTCAGTGCGGAAGCGCTCCTCACTCAGGCGCTGCATTTCGGCGACTTCGTTGATGCGACGCTCCAGCCGTTCGCCGATGCGCTCAAAGTCGTCAATGATGCGCTTCATCTCTCGATAGGCTTCTGCCCACGTCTCGAAGCGCTCAATGTTGAGCTGCATGACCTCTTCCTGCTCCTTGAAGCGCTTGACGAGGTCGGCAACCTGCTGATCACGCTGCTGCATGACCAGTGTCTGCTGATCGATAAACTGCTGAATCTGCTCACGGCGATCGCGCTCGCCATTCTGAAGATCCTGGATCTTGCGTTCGTTGCGCAGGGCGATGTCTTCCAGCAGCGTCACTTTCGGCTTGAGGGCATCGAACTGACGCCGCAGTTCGGGCAGCTCATTTTCCAGTTCGCCGAGGCGTCGCGCATCCTGACGCCGCTGTTCTTCCAGATATGCCAGCCGGCGCTCCGGCTCATCAAGGCGTTTGAAGAGATCATCGACGCGCTGAGACAAGGCGTTGACCTGACCGGTAAGGCGATCCTTTTCAGAGTTGAGCGCCGGGATCTCTGTCGTGGTGCGCTCGAAACGCTGTTGTTTGTCCGTCAGTTCCCGCACCTGCCGCAGAATCGTCTCACGTGCCAGCTCGGCACGGCGCTCGTTTTCGCGTTCAGCGGTCAGCCGCTTTGCTTCCACAGACTCGACGATCTGCTGCATTTCCTTGCGGAACAGATCGAGAAGCTCGTTGTCACGACCCGCCTGGGTCACTTCCGTCCGAATGACGGTCTGATCGCTTTCGACAGAGTTGAGGCGACGCGCCAGCGCATCCATCATTTCCTGCTGCGAGGCGAGACGTTCCTGAAGGGTAGAAATGAGGGCTTTGTCGCGCCGGCGTTCTTCGTCCAGCCATTCGATCATGCGCGCGGCTTGTTGTAAGTCCATGTCACCGCTCCCACCAATAATCAAGTTGATCAGATTATATCACACGCACGACGCGCTTCCCGCGAATCCTGAAATATGAGTACAATGGTGTCACGCCTGACGGAAATGAGGCACGTAACTGATGTATCTTGACCGACAAGCGCTTGAACAGATCGAAGCCGAGCGGCTGGCTCCCTACGCCCAGAAGAGCGCTGAAAGTGCGGGGCGCGAGCATGCCGAGGCGGAGTCGCATGCCCGGACTGCTTACCAACGGGATCGCGACCGGATTTTGCACTCGGCAGCGTTCCGCCGTCTGGAGTACAAAACGCAGGTTTTTGCCAATGATGAGGACAGCGATTATTACCGCACGCGCCTGACGCATACGCTTGAGGTCGCCCAGATCGGCAGGACGATCGCGCGCGCACTGGCGATCAACGAGGATCTGGTCGAGGCGATCTGCCTGGCGCATGACCTGGGGCATCCCCCATTCGGTCATGCGGGCGAACGCGCGCTTGATGAGGTCATGCGGGAACACGGCGGATATAACCATAACCATCAGAGCTACCGCGTGGTTACAGAACTGGAGCGCCGCTACCCCGGATGGCTGGGACTGAACCTGACGAGAGAAACACTGGCAGGGCTGGCAAAGCATGAAACGGATTATGATCTGAGCCGGATCGCCGGTTTGGACCCCAATGCGCGCGGCAGCCTGGAAGCGCAGGTCGCCAATATCACAGATGAACTGGCTTACAATGCGCATGATCTGGATGATGGTCTGATCGCGCAGGTCATCCAGCCTGAAGATTTGCAGGCGCTGGATATCTGGCGCATTCTCTGCGATCGGTTGAAATGGCGGGGTGGGGTGATTGATGAGGTCACGCGCCACCAGTTCATTCGTGAGCTGGTAGGGATGCTGGTCGATGATGTGCTGACGACAACACGGGAAAATATCGAGCGCGCTGATCCTCAATCGGTTGCTGATGTGCAGGCGCTTCCCGATAATCTCGTCTGCTACAGCCCTGAGATGCGCCGGATGGCTTCCGAACTCAAGCAGTTTTTGTACCAGCATATGTATTTCAGCTATAGGATCGTGCGGATGCAGCGTCGCTCAGAGCGTTTCATCGAGGAAATGTTCAGGGTGCTGGTATTCGATTTTCGGCAGCTTCCCCCTGAATGGCGGCGGGAAGTGGACAAGCGTGATCCATACCGGGTCGTTGCAGATTATATTGCCAGTATGACGGACAGAAGTGCCTTGCTAGAATATCGACGGCTGTTTGATCCGATGACGCGGCCATAAAGGATTAGGGGAGCCACCTTCGAATGAGTGAACAGATCCTGAATGGGCGGTATCGCCTGGTGGCGCAGCAAGGCTCCGGCGGCATGGCGGTCATTTATCGTGCAGATGACCTGGCGCTTGGACGCACTGTGGCGATCAAGATCCTGCGCCCCAATCTGACGAGCGATCCTGCCTTCATTGCTCGTTTTCGTAATGAGGCGCGCAGCATCGCCAACCTGATGCACCCGAACATCGTCACGGTGCATGATGTGGGTAACGACGGCGCGACGCATTACATTGTCATGGAATTTGTGGAAGGGCTGGACCTGAAGAAGGTCATCAAGTCTGAAGGCGCGCTGACGATTGAGCGTGCGCTTCGGCTAGCGATCCAGATCTGCGCTGGAATCGGCTTTGCGCATCGCGCTGGCATCGTTCACGCGGATGTAAAACCGCAGAACATCCTGATTACGCGAGATGATACCGTCAAGGTGACTGACTTCGGTATCGCCCAGGCATTCACGGATGCGCAGCCCGGCGAAAGACAGCAGGTTGTGTGGGGAAGCCCACATTACTTCGCGCCGGAACAGGCACGCGGAGAGAAGCCGACGCCTGCTTCTGACGTTTACTCGATCGGAATCGTCCTGTTTGAACTTCTGAGCGGACGGCTGCCTTATCAGGGTACGGATCAGCAGGCGCTGGCGCTGGCGCATATTCGTGAACGCATCCCGATGGTGAACGAGTTCAACCCGAATGTATCAGACAGCCTGGCGCGGATCGTCTTCAAGACGATGAGCAAGGAACCGTCGCAGCGCTACCGCATGGCTGATCAGCTTGGCAGCATTTTGTCGACTTATCTCGAAAAGGGGCTGGACGGCGGCGCACAAAGCGCGGCGGTCAGCCCGGCGTCTCAACCCGGCGCGGGCGCTGTGATCCCTCCGCCGCCGCAGCGGATGACAACGCAGCAGTCGCCTGCTGCTATCCCGCCTGCGCCGCCGCTTCCCCCGGCGCAGGGAGGCTGGCAGCCGGTAGCGCCGCTTCCGCCTGCTGATCCGATCCCTACGCAGCGATTCGATCTGGCCCCGCATGCGCCTCCGATGCGCGGAAATTCTCCGCCTGTTCCGAGCGCGTATATTCCTCCCGCTCCCGGTGGTACGGGGTTTGTCTCGCCACCGTCGGGCGTGAACAGTAATTCCGGTATGTATACGCCGGCGGAATATGACTCGCGGATCAATGATCGTGCGCCCGGCGGGACACTGGATCTCGTGACGATTGCGCTCGCAGTGCTGGCATTTTTCGCCGTTGCCTGCCTGATCCCGTTGTATATTGCGGTTTTCCAGGCTCGCTTTGGCAGTTAGGGGCCTGTCATCGAGGGCACGCTCTGATAAACCTGGAAAACATCGATCATCGCCGCTGCAGGACCGTTGTCCGTGGCAAAGTAGATGCCTACGCCGCCGGCAGAGAGCGTTTCATCGGTGACGGTGACAACCTGCTGATTATTGACGTAGCCGGTGAAGCGATTTCCGATCACATCGATCGACATGCGGTTGGATGAACCCAGCGGACGGATGGCGCTGTGCGGAGTCCAGTTGTCTTCAAGCCCCCGAAGTTCTCGCCAGACACCACGCTCACGAACCCAGATGCTGAATCTGCCTGTGCCGTCTATCGCAAAGACGTTGTAGTTGTCCTCGTCCTGATACCTGAAAATTATGCCGTAGGCGCTTGCCTCGGCGCTTGTTTCTTCGAGATACCCCTCAACCGCGACAGAGACGTTGCCGTAGATCTCGCTCGTCTGGTAGATGGTCGTCGTGGCGCGGTTCGGCGCGTTGGACTCAAGGCGCAGGTGGGCATCATCGGTGATCGTGCGTGTCAGGGAACCGAATTCACCTAAAGGCCAGTTCACGCGGGTAGGATCGCTTTCCCGGAACGTGCTGCGGAAGTAGCGATTTGCAGGGATGTTCGGGATTTCTGGCGTGGCGAGCGTCTGTGAGATACTGCGGTTAGGCTCGGAGAGCAGGCTGCTGACCGTCTGCTGATTGATCAGCACGACGATGAAAAGGCCGGTGATGATGACCATGACCAGAATCAGCAGGCTCCATGAAGTGCGCGGATGAGCGAGCGCGGTTTGTGTGAGCGTCTGCAAAACCGGGTTGCCGGTTGTGGTGACGGGGGGGATGGCTGTTGATACGGGCGCGCTTCCAGTCGAGGCTGGTGCGCTGGCTGGAAGGCTGACAGTGCGGGAGTCTGCCGGGTTATCTTGCAGCGATGCTTCACCGAAGGCGCTGCGCAACTGATCAGCATAGTCCTGAGCAGTCTGAATGCGATCCTGGGGGTCTTTGGCAAGCGCTTTGGCAAGGAAGGCATCCAGCGCAGGCTCCTCACTGGATAACACCTGCGACAGCGGCGGCACGGGTTCGTTGAGGTGTCTGAGCATGATCGCCAGTCCGCTTTCTTCCTGAAAGGGCGGCCTGCCGGTCAGCATTTCATACAGGATGATGGACAGCGAATACAGGTCAGAGCGTCCGTCGCCGGCCTGCCCACTGGCCTGTTCTGGCGACATGTAGATCGGCGTGCCGGTCGAGACTCCGTCCTGCGTCAGTCTGTTCGACTGGATCAGGCGCGCAATGCCGAAATCGGTCAGCACGGCGCGGTCGTTTTCATCGATCAACACATTGCCCGGTTTGACATCGCGATGGGCCATGCCGCGCGCATGTGCGTAGCCCAATGCTGCCGTCAGGTCGAGCATGATTTTGAGGATGCGGCTTCGCGGGATGGGTTTGCCCGTTCGATTGGCCTCCTCGATCAGGTCGCGCAGGGTACGTCCCGGTATCAGGGACATGACCATGTAATAGAGCGGAGACCCCTGTTTGTCGGTCAGGTTGAAATCGTGCACCTGGACGATGTTGGGATGGTTGAAACCGGCGATGAACTGGGCTTCACGCTCGAAGCGCTCCTTGAATGAAGGGTCATCTGCCAGATGCTCGTGAAGTACCTTGATGGCGACATAGCGTTTGAGCACTGTGTCCCAGGCACGGTAGACGCGCGCCATTCCACCTGTGCCCAGTTTTTCGCGAATTTCATAGCGGTCAATCTGAAGATTTGCCGCGTCGTTCATTCGCCCCTCCGAAGGGGTTCATGGTCATCGACTGCTTATACAACGATAACTGCGATCTGCCCGTAAACACAATAGCGATGAGCAGGATGTTCCCTCTTGCAAATCAAACCAGCAGAAACTGGCGCTGTCTCGCTTGTGCCAGCACGTTCTGCAGATCACATGTATACTGCCATACAGCCGATACTGAGGACACCTGCCATGACCTCTCGCCCAATAAACCGAACGGAGCGGCTTGCATCTCTGGAAACGGCGTTGTGCAATACAGACGATGGACTGAGCGCGATTGAGCTGGCACGCATGCTGGGTGTCGATCGACGCACGATTTACCGCGATTTATCCCTTCTGAGCGAGATCGGCATTCCGGTCTTCCAGCGCGAAGGCAGGTTTCTGCTCAACCGCGCTGACTATCAGGCGGCGATCAGATTTTCGTTCGATGAAGCCCTCGCCCTCATGTTCGCTGTATCACTCTGGAGCCGGGCTGGCGGATTTGAAAATGAACATCTGGATTCTGCGCTGAAGAAGATCAGCCGAATCATGCCTCCATCACTTGCAAGATATATTCGCTCCCTGTCTTCTTCAAAGATGAGTGATCGTCAGGCGCGGCGTCTGGCTGACCTGCATCGTCTCTGCCGTGCGTGGGCAGAGAGCAGGCAGGTGCGGATTCGCTATCGCCCTCGCCCGGAACATGATGCTGAAGAGATCGTGCTGTCCACCTATTTTGTCGATGTGGGTTCGGGAAAATGCCCGATTGTGTTGGGTTTGCATGAAGGCCTTCGGGAACTGATTCAGCTTCGGCTGGAATGGATCGAGCGGGTGCGCGCGCTGGAAGCACGCTATGACATCCCCAGTAATTTGGAGGACTACGTTCGCCAATATATGAGAGGATTGGATATGCGGGCAAATCTCGCGACGTAAGGAGGCTGGCACGCCGCTGCTTTCGCAGGTATAAACGACATAAATGTCAGCCTGGAAGAAAGGAAATCCATGCAGATGATCTATCGGGTTCGCATCGCGATGCTGACAGTGCTGCTCACCTGTCTGGTCTTGATGACGATTCCCGTGTCGGCTCAGAGCAGGTCTGTGTTTTGGGAACGCTGGGATGTCACCATCACGGATATCGACACGCGCGAAAATCAGTTCGTGGTCACTGAGTCGTATGTCGTGCAGTTTTCAGGTGAATTTTCTTTCGGGACGGTCGAAATTCCGCTGCGGAACCTGGAACGAATCCACAGCGTTCAGGTTTTCGACCAGGGCGTTCCCCTGACCAGCAACTGCCGCTCAGCGCCGGGCACGTTCTGTGTGACAACGTCTGGCGGCAACCTGAATGTGGTCTACTACTTCACCCAGCCGGTGAGGAACGCGAAGCGTGATATTGTCATTCGCTACACAGTCGATGGCGCGCTTCGGGTGTATCCTGGCGGCGATCAGTTGTGGTGGACGGCGATCCCGGAGGAGCATTTCGGATTTCCGATCGGCCAGTCCACTATTCGTGTGGAACTGCCGCCAGGTTTTGCGCCGCGTGAGGGGATCGATCCGATCATCACGGAAGGCGCGCCGGGGCAGATCACGGTCAATGGCAGTATTGTCGAAGCGCGCGCCACGCGCCAGATCGGCGGCAATGAACCGTTTATCATTCGTATCCAGTACCCGCATGATCCATCTGCGCGTGTGCCCTCGTGGCAGGCAGGCTTTGACCAGCAGCGCGATTTTGAGGAAAACGTCAAGCCGCTGCTTGATATTGGCATCATCGCCTTGTCCCTTGTGATTGCGCTGGGGGGCTGCTTCTTCGTTTTCATGCGCTACCGTACGCGCGGTCAGGATCCGCAGATCGGACCTGTGCCGACGTTTCTGACCGAGCCGCCATCCGACCTTTCCCCTGCAACGGTCGGGACCCTGCTTGATGAGCAGGCCGATCTGCGTGATGTCATGTCGATCATCCTTGATCTTGCTCGCCGTGGGTATCTCGTGATCGAAGAGTCGATTCGTGAAGGGCTGTTCGGGATCGGGCAGGTTCGCGAATTCACGTTTAAACGCACTGATAAGGCGACAACCGATCTGCGCCCGTTTGAACGGCGCTTCATGGATAATGTGTTTTCTGGTGGTCGCCAGGAACGTACACTGGACTCGATGCGCAATGTTTTTTACACGACGATCGCGCGTATTCAGGATGATCTGTATAACGAGCTGGTGACGCAGGGATTGTATCCGGAAAATCCGAAGGCGGTGCGCGGTCGCTGGGCGGCGGGCGGGCTGCTCATTGGCGTCGTCGCCATGACGCTCTTGTTCCTGATGTTTGGCGCGGTGGAAGATGTCTCTGGCGTTTTGCTCTGTCTGCCGCTGTCTCTGGGCGCGGTGGCGGGATCGGCTATCCTGTTTGCATCCGGAATGCCGGCGAAGTCACGCCGGGGAGCAGAGGAGGCGGCGAAGTGGCGCGCCTTCCGCGAATATCTGCGCAATCTGGAAAAGTACGATCAGGTTGAAAATGTCGCCGAGCGTTTCGATCAGTATCTGCCTTACGCGGTCGCGTTTGGGATTGATCGATCGTGGGTGCAGCGTTTCAGGCGGGTGGAGACTATGAGTATCCCCCCGTGGTATTATCCAACCTATCTCGGCGGCCCCTACCGGAGGGGCTATATTCCGGGTACGCCAATCGGGCGTCCATTGGCGGGATCGGGCGGCATGGGAGAAATTGCGCGGGCTGATATGGGCGGCGGTTTGAACGATGTTGCCGGCAACCTTTCGCGCGGGCTGGAGTCGATTTCTTCAGGGCTGACCACCATGATGGAATCGGCATCCCGTGTTATGACCAGCCGGCCGCAGTCGGCGAGTGGTAGCGGAAGCTGGAGCAGCGGGGGACGCAGTTGGAGCGGCGGCGGCTTCAGGGGTGGAGGTTCAAGCGGAGGTGGCAGCCGTGGCTTTGGTTGATGGGGGAGGTCGAATATGGCGGGTAATCGCCTGATCGGGTTGATTTTGCTTTTCTCTGGCGCAGGGGTCGCTCTGATCGCCGGGCTGTTCCTGGCGGTGCAGGTATCCAACGAGAGTCTGAGCGCGGGCGGGGCGGTGGTTGGCTCCGGGCTGGCGTTCATTCCGGTGGCGCTGCTGACGGGCGCTGGGCTGTATCTGTTTGCCAAAGGCGGCGCTGAGCAGGCTGAGCAGGCTGAAATGGCGAAACAGCGGCAGCTTCTCGATATTCTGAAGAGCCGTGGACAGGTGTCTGTGAATGACATGGCTCTGGAAATGCAGGTCAGCGTCGATTCTGTGCGGAATATGGTGCATCAGCTCGTTGGCTTGCAGGTTTTCAGCGGTTACGTCAACTGGAAAGACGGTATCCTGTATTCGAGTGAGGCGAGAGAGCTGCGTGAACTCACGCACTGCAAGAACTGTGGTGGTGCCATACAATTGGTGGGGAAGGGTGTTCTGAACTGCCGTTTCTGTGGCACAGAGTATTTCCTGTCTTAAGCATCACCTGGCATCGCGTACCTCAATTGACCGGCAGCGCCATGAGGAGAAGACTATATGTCCGACTTATACGATCAGATTGTAAGCCAGCGCGGGGGATTTGAGCGCCTGCTGAACCGTATCCCCGGTTTTCGCGGCTATCTTGATAAGGGAACGCGGCGAACAGCCGATCGAATGCTGCGTGACCATATTGCCGATCAGCTTACGCAGCGCATCAACCGGCTGGCGAGTCTGGAGCGCCGCCTGCTCGATACGGGCGGACTCCGCTATATGAGCAAGACTCAGAGCGCCAAGACAAAGCTTCAGACGTATCGTGATCGTGTCAAGGCGGCTGCACCGGGTTATTCCGGGTTTATGGATGCGATCAAGGTCGATGCAGAAGCTCTGGAACGCATTTATGCCTTTGATGAGGCACAGGTACGCTATGCTGATCGCTTTGATGACACGCTCAATCTCCTTGAGGATGCCATCAACAAAAATGAGGGCGTGGAGGATGCTATACGGGTTCTGGACGCGCTGACCGTCGAAGCGAATGAAGCCTTTTCGCTGCGCGAGGATGTTCTCACCGATATCAGCAAGTCTTTGTCTGCCGAGTAAGTACGCGAGGGAGTATAAACGATGCCGCGCATTATCGATGTCATTGATCATGTCAATATTGCGGATGAGGAACTGACGTACCGCGAGCCGCAGCAGGGCAGCGGTGACTGGCGAATGGGTTCGCAGGTTATCGTAGGGGAAAGCCAGGCGGCTGTATTTGTGCGCAGCGGCGAGGTGCTCGACGCGCTCGGCCCCGGCAGACATACGCTGTCCACCGCCAACCTTCCCATCCTGTCGGGACTGATCGGGCTGGCGACCAGCGGACGCACGCCCTTCACAGCGGATCTCTATTTCGTCAACCTCAAGGATTTGCCTCAGGTGGGGTGGGGGACCAACCCGCCGATCGTGATGGAGACACCGGGGCGTGGTCTTGGGGTGGTGCTGCTGATCACGCATGGCGTGATCGATATCGGCATTGACGATCCGGTGCGGTTCGTCAAGCAGTATGCGGTAGGCAAGCCGATCCTCACGCTGCGTGATATCAAGGATCGTATTCAGGCGATGCTGCTGGGAGAGATCAGCGAGCTGATCCTCAATTCGGGGGTGCAGAGCGTGCCGGATGCCAACCGGCTGCTGAGCGATCTCGAAGGCGCGATGCTTGCCAAGCTCAATGAAAAGTTTGCGGCAATCGGTATGCGAATCAAGGCGTTTGAGGCAAACCCATTCCGCGCCAAAGAAGATGTCTCGCTCGAAGAGCTGCGGAATTACATCGGCATTGATATGTATGAACGGGTGCAGCGTCTGAACATCGCCCAGCGCGCCGCCGAGAATCAGGGATTGGGCGGCGCGCTGGCCGGCGCCGGTGTGGGGCTGGGCGTCGGGCAGCAGATGGGCGCGGCGCTCAATCCTGAGATGGCGGACATTCAGCGCCAGATGGCACAGCAGCAGCTCATGATGCAGCAGATGATGATGAACATGATGCAGAATCGCGCTGAAGGCGCGCCAGCAGCGGGAACGCCTGCGCCAGCAGGTGGGCAGCAGGCAGCGCCCAATCCAACCACGCGCGCAGAAGTGCAGGCGCTGCTCGATCAACTGGATGCCAAGCTGATGTCCGGCGAGATCTCCGAGACTGTCTACAACCGTCTTGTGGAGAAGTGGGAACAGCGGCTGAGAGAAATGCCGGAGTAGGTTTTTCTTCGGTATACCCGCAAACCACAGGGGCGGTCATCAGATATCGCCCCTGTTTATTTTCAGCGAATTTCGATGCCGTCGTCAGCGATCATCAGATGTGCCAGCAGGGAATGATCTTCTGCGGCAGAAGTCTCCATGATGCGCTGACCGGTTTCCGCATCGTACCACCCGACTGTTAAACGGTATTCTCCATCTGGAACATTTCTCAGGGGAATGTGATAGATGTCCCGAATCGGCTCTCCGGGAACCCATGAAGTGGTGCTGAGTACCCCATCGTAGGGGAACTGGTCATCCTGAGAGACCACCGCTGAACCTGTTGTTTCCACAAGGTGTACGAATACCTTCAGGGGGTTCGGCGTGACTGCTTCGGGATTCCAGACCAGAAGAACGGTCAGATCGCCCTGTCGATTGGGCGGGGGAATGTATTCAGCGTCAAGCAGCGACGCGACATCGTGGAATACAGCTTGCGGTGTCGTCGGCAGGGCAGGGGAAGGAGTCAGGAAAGGGCGATAACTCAGCACGCGGAGGCCGCCGGCGCGATCAGACGTAACGCGCTGGGCATTTTGATCGAGCCATGCTTCCGCCACGCCAGCATTGCCCCAATCGGCAGGCGTATCTGCTACGAGCCAGATACTGCGATACTCCGCCAGGA
>SZPD01000456.1 GCA_030263515.1 Anaerolineae bacterium CFX9
GGGTGGCGCGGCGGAGATCCGACACCTTTATCCTGTTGAAACTGGAGTTACCGGACGATGAAGTATCGAAGTTTTGGGCGAACAGGCTGGAAGGTTTCCGAGATCAGCTTCGGCGCATGGGCAGTTGGCGCGGACTGGGGATCGATCGACGACTCCGACTCGATGGCCGCCATGCACCGTGCGCTCGATCTCGGCGTCAATCTGTTCGATACTGCCGATGTTTATGGCGATGGGCGCAGCGAGCGCCTGATCGCGCGTCTGCGAAAAGAACGTTCAGAGCCGTTTTATGTCATCACGAAAGCCGGCCGGCGGCTGAATCCTCACACGGCGGATGGTTACAATAAAGCCAATCTGACGGCATTCGTCGAGCGCAGCCTCACCAATCTCGAAACAGACTGCCTCGATCTGGTTCAGCTTCACTGCCCGCCGACAGCGGTCTATTACCGTCCAGAAGTTTTCGGCGCGCTCGACGATCTCGTGACCGCCGGCAAGATTCGGCATTACGGCGTCAGTGTGGAAAAGGCTGAGGAAGCCATCAAGGCGATCGACTATCCCGGCGTACAATCCGTCCAGATCATCTTCAACTGTTTTCGTCTGAGACCGCGCGAAGTATTCTTCCGGGAAGCCATCCGCCGCGATGTTGCTGTGATCGCGCGCGTCCCGCTGGCAAGTGGTCTGCTGACAGGCAAGATGAACCGCAGCACCACGTTTGAAGCCAATGATCACCGCCAGTACAACCGCTTTGGCGAACGCTTCGACCGCGGCGAGACTTTCAGCGGTGTCGATTATGAGACGGCGCTGGATGCTGTGGAAGCATTGAAGCAAGCCGTGCCGCAGGGGATGACATTGACCCAGTTCGCGCTGCGCTGGATTCTCATGCACGACGCGGTGACATGCGCCATCCCCGGCGCCAAACGCCCCGATCAGATGGAAGCGAACGCTTCTGCGGCAGATCTGCCGCCGCTGACCGCTTCGCAGATGGAGATCGTCGAGACGGTGTACGCTTCACACATTCGCGCGCTGGTACATCACCTGTGGTAGCAGACCGGGTTTACGGTTCGTCTGCCGGCAGTGGAGACGTATCGATGACCTGCTGGCTGCTGCACGAATTGTAGCGGCTGCCAAGGATCACCTCGAAGTCAACCGTTCGGTCGGCGCGCGGTTCGATCCGGATATTCTGAGGATTGATATTCAGCAGACGGGCAATCCGTTCCAGACTGCTGCCCTTGCTCCGGCCGGTGTAATCGATCAGCACCGAGTCGACGTAATCGGTTGTCTCCGCCGCGCCAGACGTGATCGCCACAAAGCCATCATCGGCCAGCCGCCCTGCCGCCACAAGATCCAGGTCGCGAATGGTCGAACCATTGTAGACGGCGATCGTCGCACCTTCTGCCGCTACCTGGCTTTCGGTGGGCGGTGTATAGAAGTCCTCCAGCAGCGGACGCAGCGTCTCAAAATTCGGCAGTTGCACATTCTCGCCGTCGGGAGTCGTCCATGGCGTGGTGTGATACGTTCGTACCAGGTAGAACTGTTCAATGCGCGATGGATCGAGGTTCAGCGCGATCGGCAGCAGCCCGATGATATCCTCAAATGCCAGGTTGGTTTCGACGTACTGGATACCTTCGCTGTAGAGCTGGGGCAGATTCGCCAGCAGCCCATTATCGCGCGCCTGACGCCACACCGCCCGGATGATCTGCTGCTGACGACGGCCGCGATCGAACTCGATGCTGTTGTGCCGGGAGCGCGCATACCAGAGCGCCTCTGCCCCGCTCATGAAGTAGCGCCCCACAGGCAGCACGTGATAGCCGTCCGCGTTCACACGCACCGCGGCGGCGGGAATTTCCGTGCCGATCAGCGGCAGATCTTCAATGGCACAGTCCACCGTCAGGTTGACGCCGCCCACCGCGTCTACCAGCGCGGTGAAACCGCTGAGGTTGACCATGGCATAGTAATGAACATTGATGCCGAAATTGTAGAACAGCGTCTGCCGCAGCAAGCCGAAGCCGCCATCTGTCCAGCCGACTGACGCACCGCGCACATAAGCGAGATTGATGCGCTGCATCGTCCAGCCCGGAATATAGACATAGAGGTCTCTCGGAAGGCTGAGCATGGACACGGTCCCCGTCGTGCGGTTGATCGACAGGATGATGATCGTGTCGGTGCGCGCAATCGACTCGCCAGTGATTTCCGAGTCATTGCCCAAAAGCGCAATATTGACCAGATCGTACCCTCTCCGGTCGAGGGACGGAACCGCCGTCGGAATGGCGGTTGGAGCATTGGCGCTGCTGATATCCGGTTGGTAGATAAACAGGGTTGGCACAGGGCGCGGCGTCGAAGTCGCTTCCGGGACCGGCGGACTCGCGGGAGTCACAGACATGACTGCGGGGGATTCCTGCGGGATTGCCGTATTGACGGGGGGAATCGCAATTTCATTCGTCGCCTGAGGGCGCGGCGTATTGGTCGCAAATGGGTTGTCCTGCTGTACGAACGAAATCCGCTTTGCCGAAGCTGATCGAAGGGCAAACGCCGAAGAGTCAGGTTCCGGCGTGGACTCTGCCGGCGACTGCCGGGCAGACTCGATCGCCTGCGCTGTCAGGGGATAGGCGTCGGAGCGGGCGTTATAGGTGGACTG